>JAJPEO010000243.1 GCA_021166815.1 Nocardioides sp. | reverse complement strand
GATCGCCTCGTGGGCAGCCCACAGCGCGCCGGACGCGCTGTAGCTGTTGCCCGTGGTCACCGGCAGCGGCGCCCGCTTGGCCACGGTGATGCCGGCGTCCCCGACGACCTTGGTGAAGGCGCCCAGCCCCATGATCTGCGCGCCGAGCTTGCGGGCGATCTCCGCGGCCTCCAGCAGCCGCGAGTAGGTGAACTCGGGGCTGTGGGAGAGCAGCTCCTTCGGCGTGCCGCCGACGGTGATGAGCCACCCCTCGGCCTCGGCGCCCGTCGGGGAGGTGATGCCGGTGACGTGGCTGTAGACGAACGGAGGGAAGTACGCCGCGGCCTTCTCCACCACCGGCGTCATGCCCGGCACCTGGGTGATCGCGCTGAGGGGCTGGACGTTGCTGAAGTACCGCGTCGACAGGGGGTGGATCACGAACGCGAAGCGGCTCTTGCGGCGCGGCCCGTTGGGCATGAGCGAGCGCGGCTCGAGCCCCGCCTCCTGGATCGCCTTCAGCACGTCGTCGGGCGTGAGGTGGTGGTCGGGGTCGCGCAGGATCATGATCGCCTCGAGCACGGCCGCGACGACGGTGAGGTGCCGGAAGGGCTGGGGGGTGGTGTCGATGACGCGGTCGACACCACGGCTCGCGAGCTCCGCCAGCCGGTCGGGGGAGATGGCCGAGGACACCACGGTCTTGCCGGCGAGGTCCTCCAGGCCGAACCCGGTCAGCTCGTCGTACGACGCCACGACGACGTCGCCGTCGCGCGTGGCCCGGCGGGCCAGCTCGTGGGCGACCCACTCGGCGGGCGCGACCAGCGTCTGGCGCAGGCGCCCGGGGATCAGCCGCGCCGAGAGGCTCGCGACGTCACCGGCGATGCCGAGCACCGTGAGCGCTGCCTTCAGCGCGGCGTTGTCGAGGCGGGCCATGGGGTCGGCGTACGAGACGTTGGGCGTGAACTCCGAGAGCACCCGCGCGGTGCGTTCGTGGTTGCCGCTGCCGAGGACGAGGGTGCGGGCGTTGGTGAAGTAGCCCGGCATCTCGGCCTGCACGCTGCGGATCGCCCACTCCTGCAGCACGTCGGAGAGGACCTCGCCGTCGGTGATCGGGACGTCCCCACAGGCCGCGCGGATCGCCTCCACGTCGGAGTCCTTGCCGGTGAAGAGCCCGACGGCGCGCGCCTCCCGCACGCCGGACAGGGCGAAGACCGCAGCCTGGTCACGCCACTGCTCCACCACCGCCACGGCCGCGTCGATGTCGCCGGACGTGCCGCGGCGCACGAGCCGGAACGTCTGGCCCAGCAGCGTGGCCCGGCTGTCGTAGTCGAGCTCGGGCCCGGCCAGGCTGACGTTGACGACGACGGGTCGCGGCTCGCGGGCGGGCCGGGTGGGCGACACCTTCGCGGCGGATCGGGTCATGGTGCTTCCTCGGGTTCGGGAGTGGTCGTCGCGGCCATCTCGGCGTACTCGGACTCGATGAGCCCCGCGATGCGGTCGGGGTCGGGGACGAGCTTGGCGTCACCGGCGATGCCGATGGTGACCTCGCCGTCGTAGCTGAAGATCGCGATGCCGAGCGGCTGGTCCCCCGACATCGGCACCCAGCCGAGGGTGCCGGCGACCTCGACCCCGGCGAAGGTCATCCGCTCGCGCGGGCCGGGCACGTTGGTCAGCACCCCCACGCCCTTGTTGGCGAACAGGTTGGTCAGGCGTACGGCGAGGGCCTTGGGCGACTCGGCCACGACCCACTGGACGCCGAAGGTGATGGCGGGCTCGACGCTGTTCTTGATGCGCTGCATGCGCGCCTTCATCGCCGAGACCGCGTCGTGGGCGCTCGGCATGCCCAGCGGCATCGGCAGGAAGACCAGCGAGAAGTGGTTGCCGAGGTCCTCGGGCAGGTTGGCGTCGAAGGGTAGGAGCGAGACCGGCACCAACCAGGCGATCTCGTCGACCAGCGCGTCCTTCTCGGCGAGGTAGCGGGTCAGCGCCTGCGAGACGATCGCGAGGAGCACGTCGTTGACCGTGCCGTCGGTGGCGCGGCCGATCTCCTTGACGGCGGCGAGGTCGATGCCGCTCGCCCACGACACGACCTTCTCCACGCCGGGCGTGCCCGACCACGAGGTCTCGGCGCTGCGCGGGGCGGCGAGCAGCCGGCTCACCTCGGCGATGGTGTTGACAGACTGGTTGTCGCGCGAGGTGAGCGCCTCGACCGCGTCGAAGACCCGCCGGGGGTGCAGCACCAGGCCGAGGCCCTCGCGCACCAGACGCGGGCTGAGGGTGGAGGCGATGCGCAGCGGGACCCGCAGGGCACCGGCCGCGAGGTCGCCCGCGTCCCCGGCACCACGCCGTACGACGGCCGCGCCGGTGGCGAGCAGGCCCGATCTGCGGTGCTCGCGGCCGACCGGGACGGGCAGGTGGGCACTGCCGTCGGCCGGGTCGCACAGGCTGAACATCAGCTGCACCAGGCGGATGCCGTCGGCGAGGGCGTGGTGGAAGCGGGAGAACATCACGGTGCCGTAGCCGTCGATGCCCGTGACGAGGTCGATGGTCCACAGCGGGTGGTCGGGATCGAAGGGCACCGCGAACTGCTCGCCGACCCACCGACGCAGGTCGGCCTCGTCGCCCTCGAGCTCTAGCGTGCGGACGTGGCGGTCGATGTCGAAGTCGGGGTCGTCCTCCCAGAACCATTGTCCGTCGCGCTCGACGGCGCGCCGCCGGAAGACGGGGTGGCGGCCGATCAGGCGCTCCTCCAGCAGGCGTCGTACGGCGTCGAGGCTGGGGGCCTCGTCGAACCACATGAGCGACCGGACGTACATCAGGTTGTTGGGTCGGTCCATGTGCAGCCACGTCTGGTCCGGCGCGGGGATCGGACGGGCCCCAGGATGCATGTGGCTCACCCTTGCAACGGTAGTGATGCGCGGGCCCCTGCGGAGCCGCAGAGATCCCCCACTTGGGGGGACCAAAGACCCGATCCTGCCTCACGCGGCGCAACGTACCCTCGACGTCGTGCGACGCCCTCTCTCCCGGATCCTCACCGTCCTCGTGCTCGGCCTCACCGCGGGGCTCGTCGCCTGCGGCGAGGACGACCCAGCCCCTCGGCCCGCCGTCTCCGACACCGAGCACAGTGCGGCCGACGTCGAGTTCGCCAGCGACATGATCCAGCACCACGCCCAGGCGCTCTCGATGGTCGACCTCACGATGGACCGGCCCCTCGACCCCGACGTGGAGACCCTCGTCGAGGACATCCGCGCGGCCCAGGGCCCCGAGATCGAGACCATGGCCGACTGGCTCGCCGACTGGGGCGAGCCGGTGCCCGAGACGATGCGCGACCACGTCAACTCCGGCCACGGCGACGGTGACGTCGGCGACGCCATGGAGGGCATGGACCACGACATGCCCGGCATGATGAGCGCCGAGGAGCTGACCGCGCTGCAGGACGCACCCGACGCGGAGTTCCAGGACCTGTGGCTGACGATGATGATCGAGCACCACGAGGGTGCGATCGAGATGGCCCGTACCCACCTCGCCCGGGGGACCTACCGCCCCTCCGTCGAGCTCGCCGAGACGATCGCCGAGTCCCAGGCGGACGAGATCGACACGATGAAGGACATGGTGAACAGATGATGCTCAAGCGCACCCTGGTGGCCACCGCACTGGCCACGCTCGTGCTCTCCGGCTGCTCCGCGCAGGACCCAACGCCCGGCCCCGCGTCCGACTCCACCGCCACGTCGGCGGATGCCTCCGCCGTCCTCGCCGAGCACGGGCTCGACGGGCTCGACGGCGC
>JAJPEO010000218.1 GCA_021166815.1 Nocardioides sp. | reverse complement strand
GCTGCATCAGCGTGCCCTCGGGCAGGGTGGCCATCAGCGCCGCCTCGGCGGCGCGGACCTGCTCGATCGAGTGGGCGCGGATCACGGCTCAGCCCTCCAGGACCACCAGGGCGGTGGCGACCCCGGCGTCGTGCGACAGCGAGACGTGGACGTGGCTGACCCCCAGCGCCTCCGCGCGGGCGGCCACCGTGCCGCGCAGCTCGAAGCGGGGCCGGCCGGACTCCTCGGAGACCACCTCGGCGTCGTGCCAGGCCAGGCCCGCCGGGGCACCGAGGGCCTTGGCGATGGCCTCCTTGGCCGCGAACCTGGCCGCCAGGGACCGTACGGGTCGCGTCGCCTCCCCCGGGGTGAAGATCCGCTGCCGCAGCCCTTCCGTGCGCTCCAGGGACGCCGCGAAGCGATCGACGTCCACGACGTCGATGCCCACCCCGATGACGGGCACGGCTACTCCACCGTGACGGACTTGGCGAGGTTGCGCGGCTGGTCGACGTCGTGGCCCATCAGCGTGGCCAGCTCGCACGCGAACAGCTGCAGCGGGAGCACGGCCACCAGGGGCTGCAGCAGCACCGGGACGCTGGGCACGGTGATCAACGCGTCGGCGTACGGCTCGATGGAGGCGTCGCCCTCCTCGGCGATGCACAGGGTGCGGGCCCCGCGGGCGCGCACCTCCTGGATGCCGCTGACCATCTTGTCGTGGAGCTGGTCACGCCCCTGCGGGGGGACGACGCAGAAGACCGGGAGGCCCTCCTCGACGAGCGCGATGGGCCCGTGCTTGAGCTCGCCCGCCGCGAAGCCCTCGGCGTGGATGTAGGCGAGCTCCTTGAGCTTGAGCGCGCCCTCGAGGGCCACGGGGTAGCCGGCGTGGCGGCCCAGGAACAGCACCGACCTGGTCTCGACGTGGTCGCGGGCCAGGGCGTAGACCTCCTCGGCCTTGTCGAGCATGGTCTGGACGTGGCCCGGCATGTCGTCGAGCTGGTCCATCACCTGGGAGATCTCGTCGCCGAAGCGGGTGCCCTTGATCTGCGCGAGGTAGAGGGCCAGCAGGTAGCACGCCACGAGCTGGGTCAGGAAGCCCTTGGTGGAGGCGACGCCGATCTCGGGCCCGGCGTGGGTGTAGATGACGCCGTCGGACTCGCGCGGGATGGTCGAGCCGTTGGTGTTGCAGATCGCGAGCACCTTCGAGCGCTGCACGCGCGCGTGGCGGATCGCCTGCAGGGTGTCGGCGGTCTCGCCGGACTGGCTGATGGCGACCACGAGGGTGTCGGTGGTGAGGATCGGGTCGCGGTAGCGGAACTCGCTGGCGAGCTCGACCTCCACGGGGATGCGGCACCAGTGCTCGATGGCGTACTTGGCGACCATGCCGGCGTAGAAGGAGGTGCCAGCGGCGATGATGATGATCTTGTCGATGTCGCGCAGGTCCTGGTCGGACAGGCGCATCTCGTCGAGCTGCAGCTGGCCGTCGGCGCCACGGCGACCCAGCAGCGAGTCCGCCACCGCACGCGGCTGCTCGAAGATCTCCTTGCGCATGAACCAGTCGTGGCCGTCCTTCTCGGCGGCCGAGAGGTCCCAGTCCACGTGGTACTGGCGACCCTGTGCGGGCGAGCCGTCGAATCCCGAGACCTGCACCCCCTCGCGCGTGATCGTGACGACCTGGTCCTGGCCGAGCTCGAGCGCCTCGCGGGTGTGCTCGATGAAGGCGGCAACGTCGGAGCCGAGGAAGTTCTCGCCCTCGCCCAGGCCGACCACCAGCGGCGAGTTGCGCCGGGCGGCGACGACGCGGTCAGGGTCCAGGGCGTCGACCGCCACCAGGGTGAACGCGCCCTCGAGGCGCTGGCACACGCGCTGCATGGCCACCGTCAGGTCGGGGGCGGTCTCCAGCTCGCGCTCGAGGAGGTGGGCGGCGACCTCGGTGTCGGTCTCGGAGGCCATCTCCACCCCGGCGTGCTCCAGCTCCGCGCGCAGCAGGGCGAAGTTCTCCAGGATGCCGTTGTGCACCACCGCGACCCGGCGGTGCTGGCTCACGTGGGGGTGCGCGTTGCGGTCGGTGGGGGCGCCGTGGGTGGCCCAGCGGGTGTGGCCGATGCCGGTGGTCACCTGCGGCAGGGGGCTCTCACCGATCGCCTTCTCGAGGTTGGCGAGCTTGCCGGCCCGCTTGTCGCTGACGATGGTCCCGCCGTCGACCAGGGCGATGCCGGCGGAGTCGTACCCGCGGTACTCCAGCCGTCGCAGACCCTCGATGACCACGCCCTGAGCCGGCCTGCCACCGACATAACCCACGATTCCGCACATGAGGAGAGAGTCTATCGGCCGGGGGCGCGAGAGCCGCCCGCACGCTCCGATGCCACAATTCCGGTATGACTGACGCCCCGGTGCCGTCCGCCGGCAACGAGTCGTCCCCCTATGTCGAGCTCGACCGGACGGCGTGGGCCGCCCTCGCGCCGTCGACGCAGGAGTCGCCGCTGACCACCGAGGAGATCACCCGGCTGCGCGGCCTGGGCGACGCTCTCGACCTCCACGAGGTCGAGCAGGTCTACCTCCCGCTCTCGCGCCTGCTGAGCCTCTACGTCGCCTCCAACTCCCGGCTGCACCGCGAGCAGGAGGAGTTCCTCCACCGCCGCACCCCGCCCCGTACGCCGTTCGTCATCGGCCTGGCCGGCTCGGTGGCGGTCGGCAAGTCCACCACCGCGCGCGTGCTGCAGCAGATGCTGGCCCACTGGCCCGAGCACCCCAACGTGGCGCTGGTGACCACCGACGGGTTCCTCTACCCCAACGCCGAGCTCGAGCGCCGCGGCATCCTGCACCGCAAGGGGTTCCCGGAGTCCTACGACCGCCGGGCCCTGCTCAAGTTCGTCATCGACATCAAGTCCGGGCGCGACGAGGTCGAGGCACCGACGTACTCCCACCTCGTCTACGACGTCGTCCCCGAGCAGAAGGTCGTCGTCAAGCGCCCCGACATCGTCATCATCGAGGGCCTCAACGTCCTGCAGCCGGCCCGGACGCGCGAGGACGGCACCACCGGGCTCGCCGTCAGCGACTTCTTCGACTTCACCGTCTACGTCGACGCCGCGCTGTCCGACATCCGCCGGTGGTACGTCGAGCGGTTCCTGCGGCTGCGCGAGACCGCCTTCCAGCACCCCGACTCCTACTTCCGCAAGTACGCCTCCCTCACCCACGACGAGGCCGTCGCCGAGGCCACCCGCATCTGGGAGTCGATCAACGGCCCCAACCTGGTGGAGAACGTCGCGCCGACCCGCGGCCGGGCGACCCTGGTGCTGCGCAAGGACTCCGACCACTCCGTGCGCTACGTCCGGCTGCGGAAGCTGTGAGGGGCAGGCGCTGATGTACCGAGCGAGCGGGGCGACCGCACCGTACGGCGACCTGCTCGCCGCGCACGTCGGCGTGGCCATGGAGGGCTACTTCTGGCGCTTCACCCTGCCCGACGGACGTGTCCTCGTCGCCCTGTGCGGCATCAACCGCGGCCCGCGCGGGTCATGGGCCACGCTGGGTGTCGCCACGTCCACCGGCGCCCTGGTCGTGGACGACCCGGCCGGCGCCTGGGCCGACCCCGACCGACTGGGCGTCCGGGTCGGCGGGGCCTTCGTCGCCGACGCCGATGCGCTGCGCGTCGACCTCCCCGACGCGTCGATCGACGTCCGCGTGGAGCAGGCGGCGCCGTGGCCCCGGCGGTCCTGGGGCGGGTCGAGCGTCTTCCAGGCCGTCCCCCACCTCAACCAGTACTGGCACCCCTGGCTGCTCGGCGGGACCGCCCGTGGCCACGCCGTCATCGACGGCGAGCGGTGGTCGCTCGACGGTGCGCAGGTCTACTGCGAGAAGAACTGGGGACGCGAGGGCTTCCCCGACTCCTGGTGGTGGGGCCAGTCCCACTTCGGCTCCGACGCCCCCGACGCGTGCCTCGCCTTCGCCGGCGGGCAGGTCTCGGCCGGGCCGTTCCGCACCGAGGTCACCGCGCTCGTGGTGCGGCTTCCCGACGGGAGTGTCGTACGGCTGGGCGACCCCGCGGTCTCCCCCGTCACCGCCCGCGTCACCGACACGACGTGGGACCTCGAGGGCGCCGGCCGGGTGGGCCGGTCGCGGGGCTGGCACGTCCGCGTGCGCGGCGAGGCTGCCCTCGGGGCCGCCCACGTCCTGCCCGTGCCCCTGCCCTCCGAGCACCGCAACGTCGCCGGCGCGATCGAGCACCTCACGGCCCACGTCGAGGTCACGGTGTCCCGCCGCGGGCAGGTGGTCTGGGCGGGCTCCACCGGCTCCGCAGCCCTCGAGCACGGCGGCCTCGACCTCGCCGAGGCCGAGGTGAGGCGTCGCGACGCCCCTGCCGGGGCGGTCGCCGCGCCGCCCGTCGCCTGACGGACGTCAATCCGATTGCCAGCCACGACGATCATTGGCAGCGTGGTGGCATGACCTCCTTCGTGGCCCACACCACCATCGACTGCGGCAACGCCTACGAGCTCTCGGAGTGGTGGAAGCAGCTCCTCGGCTACGTCGACCTCGAGGGCGACCCCAACGAGCCCGGGCACGAGGAGTGCATGATCCGTGACCCGGAGACCGGCCACCAGATCCTCTTCATCGAGGTCCCCGAGACGAAGTCGGTGAAGAACCGCGTCCACCTCGACCTGCGTCCGCGCACCGGCAGCCGCGACGACGAGGTCGCACGAGTGCTCGCGCTCGGTGCGCGGGAGGTGTCGGACCACCGTGGCCAGTACGGTCCGGGCACCGGCTGGGTCGTCCTCGCCGACCCGGAGGGAAACGAGTTCTGCATCCTGCGCTCGCAGGGCGAGATCGACGCCTAGGCTCTGCTCAGTGGAGCCCACCCGGAGGACGCGAGCAGCGCACCACCTCGTCACCGCAGCCGGTCCGCTGCTCCTCGTCGCGGGGTTGTTGCTCGCCGGGTGGTTCACCATCTGGGCCATCTACGCGTGGGCGGCGCGCGACGCCGCCTGGATCGCGTCGTACGCGGCCCTCACGCTCCTGGCGCTCGCCCTGCCGGTGGCGTTCCTGGCGGCACACGACCGCTGGCAGCGCACGCATGGTCGCCCTGCCCCGGTCCCGGGCAGGGCCACGAGGGCCCTGGACCTGGCAGGCGGACTGTTCGCCACGCTCTTCGTCCTGCTGGCGCTGGCGTTCGTCCTGCTGTCCGGCTACTTCGCCTGGATGTTCGGGAGCGACGGCCTGCTGGCCGCATCGGTCTACTTCGCCTGCGTCGGGCTCGCGATGCTCGGCGAGCCGGTCGTGTTCCTGTTCTTCTACGGCCGTTGGCGGACGAGGAACGGGCTCGACAGCCGACAGGTGCGCGCGTGAACGTCCTCGGCCCGGGCTCGTCGCGCCCCGGCTCCGTCGAGGGTCTGAGCACCGCCCGGGCCTTCGCGTGCCCACCCGGGTGGGGCACCACCCCGCGCCAGTACCTCGCCTCCCCCGCGCACGCGGCGTCACCCCCGAGACCCTGGCCACGCTCCGCGAGGTCGAGGCCCACCTCGTCACCGGCGCCGCTCCCCCGCCGCTCGACCTGTGGTGGAGCACCGTGTCCGCCGCCGTGGCGGAGCAGTCCTGGGGCCTGGGCGAGCCGTACCTCGCGGACCCCGTCGTGGAACCCACCGCAGGACAGGTCGACGCCACCGCCCTGTGGCGTCGGGCCCGTGAGCGGCACGAACGGGTGGCGACCGCGTGGACCGACCTGGTCTGCGACCCGCTGTCCGCCCTCACCCGCTGCTCGCTCTTCGACATCACCAACCCGACGACGGCGGCGTTCATCGAGGCGTACGGCGAGGCCGGCGACTTCATCTCCGTGCACGGCACCGACGCGCCCGTGCACCGCGCCGTCGTCGACGAGTACGCCGAGCTGGCGCGCGCGGTCGAGAGCGCGTAGGAGGCGGCCCGCACCCGCGGCACCCTGACCCCGCAGGTGGGTCCTCACAGCTTCTTCTGCAGCTCCAGCAGGGTCTCGATCGAGCGGTAGCCCAGGGCGTCGTTGACGGCGTTCATGTGGGTGTTGACCTCGGCGTTGGAGGTGTCGACGCGCACCAGTGACGGGTACGCCGACAGCGCCAGGTCGTGGGTCGCCATCTTGAGCGCCAGTCCAAGCCGGTGGCCCCGGTGACCGGGGTCGACGATCGTGATGCCGACCTGGGCGTTCTCGTGGTCGGTGTCGTCGACCCGGACGTCGGAGACCCCGGCGACCTCCCCGTCGGCAGCGATGGCCAGCGCCGTGAGGACGTGGCGCCCGGTGTCCGCCTGGCGCTGCTCGGCGGCTCGGATGCGTTCCGGGGTCCACTCCGACGTCTCGAGGTCGAGCTCGCCCAGCGGGATCTCATTCATCAGCAGCCCGAGGATGCGTCCGAACGACTCCACGTGCTCCTCCGGACAGACGGTGTCGAAGGTGACGAACCGGTACCCGTCCGCCGCGCCTCCCACTGTTCGCGCGAGGTCGGGGCGCCGGGCGAGGTAGTCGGCGACCGTGAGCTCCTTGATCGACTCGCGGCTGGCGACCGAGTAGCCCATGGCCGCGGCGAAGGGCTCGGCCGGGGCCGAACCGCCGGGAGGAAGGAAGGCCTCGCCCTGGACCGTCGTACGGCCGTCACCGGCAGCCATGACCTCGAGCTCACGCACGAGGGACCGGCCGACGCCTTCACGGGTGCGCCCCGGCACCACCCACGCGAACGCCATGGCAGCGTGGAGGTTCTCCTTGAGGCGACGGGTCAGCAGGCCCGCCCCGACCATCTCCCGTCCGTCGATCGCGCCGAGCAGGCTCACGCCGATCTCGGGGTGGTGCCGCGGCATGGCGACCCGGCTCTGCTCCCACACCGGCCACGGCTTCCCCGGGCGCTCGGCGGTCGCGGCGTGCCCCACCTCCCACCAGGCCCGCAGGGCCGGCTCGTTGTGCGGGTCGATCTGCTCGATGGAGACGGTCACGGCCGTCACCCTAGGCACCCGCGGGCCGAGCGGGCGAAGGGATTTCTCCCCTCAGACGGGGTCGAGGGCGAGCTGCTCGAGCACGACCGCGGCGAGCCGGTCGGCGACGTCGCGAGCCTGCTCGACGGTGGGCGCCTCGACCATCACCCGCACCAGGGGCTCGGTGCCCGAGGGGCGCAGCAGGATGCGCCCGGTCTCGCCGAGCGCGGCCTCCTCCTCCGCCACCGCGGCGGCCAGCACGAAGTCCTCGTCGGCACGCGCCTTGTCGACGCCCGGCACGTTGACCAGGACCTGCGGCAGGCGCGTCATCACGCCGGCGAGCGACGCCAGGCTCTCGCCGGTGCTCGCCATCCGCTCCAGCACCTTGAGCGCCGTGAGGATGCCGTCACCGGTGGTCGCGTGGTCGCTGAGGATCACGTGGCCGGACTGCTCGCCGCCGAGGTTGTAGCCCGAGACCCGCATGGCCTCGAGCACGTAGCGGTCGCCCACCTTGGTCTGGCGTACGCCGATGCCGTTGTCCTTGAGGGCGTTGACGAAGCCGAGGTTGCTCATCACCGTCGCGACGACGGTGTCCTTGACCAGGCGGCCCTCGTCGCGCAGCGCCAGCGCCAGGATCGCGAGGATCTGGTCGCCGTCGACGACGTTGCCCTCGTGGTCGACGGCCAGGCAGCGGTCGGAGTCGCCGTCCAGGGCGAATCCGGCGTCGGCGCCGTGCTGGAGCACCGCGGCCCGCAGCGACTCCAGGTGGGTCGAGCCGCAGTTGTCGTTGATGTTGAGGCCGTCGGGGTCGGCGTGGATCGCGACGACCTCCGCACCCGCGTCGCGCAGGGCCTTGGGGCCGACCACGGAGGCCGCGCCCTCGGCGCAGTCGAGCACGACCCTGAGGCCGGACAGCGGGCGCGCCACGGTCGACACCAGGTGGGCGGCGTAGTCGTCCACGGCGGCGTCGTACGTCGTCACCCGGCCGACGGCACCGCCAGTGGGGCGCTGCCACTCCTCGCGCATGCGCTGCTCGATCTGCGCCTCGATGGCGTCGTCGAGCTTCTTGCCGCCGCGGGCGAGGAACTTGATGCCGTTGTCGGGCATCGGGTTGTGGCTGGCCGAGAGCATCACGCCGAGGTCGACGCCGAGGCGGTCGGTCAGGTGGGCCACGCCCGGGGTGGGCAGCACGCCGAGCAGGAGCACGTCGACCCCGGCCGAGGCGAGGCCCGCGACGACCGCCGCCTCGAGGAACTGTCCCGAGATGCGGGTGTCGCGGCCCACGACGGCGCGGGGCCGGTGGCCGGCGAACTCGCCACGGTCGGCGAGGACATGGGCCGCAGCGACGGACAGGTCCAGGGCCAGCTCAGCGGTGAGTGCACCGTTGGCCAGGCCCCGGACCCCGTCCGTACCGAAGAGACGACCCAAGGGTCAGCGCTTCGAGAACTGCGACGCCTTGCGGGCCTTCTTGAGACCAGCCTTCTTGCGCTCCACGACGCGGGCGTCACGGGTGAGCAGGCCGGCCTTCTTGAGCGTCGGGCGGTTGGCCTCGACGTCGACCGCGTTGAGGGCACGGGCCACGCCCAGGCGCAGCGCGCCGGCCTGGCCGGCGATGCCGCCGCCGTGGATGCGGGCGATCACGTCGAAGCGGCCCTCGAGCTGCAGCGTCGCGAAGGGCTCGTTGGCGATCTGCTGGTGCAGCTTGTTGGGGAAGTAGTTGTCGAGGGTGCGGCCGTTGATGGTCCACTCGCCCGAGCCGGGCACGATGCGGACGCGGGCGACGGCCTCCTTGCGGCGACCGGTCGCGCCGGCGGGCGCGATGGTGGCCGGGCGGGCCGGGGCGTCGGCCGACGGGGCGCTCTCGGAGGTGTAGGCCACGCCCTCGGCGCTGGTCTCGAAGGTCTCCTCGACCTC
>JAJPEO010000024.1 GCA_021166815.1 Nocardioides sp. | reverse complement strand
GACATCACCGGCCGCGTGCTGGAGGTCGAGGGCAGCAAGATCTGCCTCGAGACCGCCTGGCAGCACGGACCCGTGCGCGACGCCGGCCAGCGCTGGGACGCCGCCGACGTCGGCGCCGCGGTGCGCGAGATGGTGGCCGAGGGCCCGGACCCCGAGCCCGTCTACGGCGCGAGCTGAGCCGGGAGGAGGCGGTGGCTGGCCTCGTCGAGGATGGCCACCACCTCCCGCACCGGGCGCCCGGCGGCCACCCCGACCATGGCGCCCAAGAAGAGCGTGCTGAGGATCCGCGCGGCCGCGTCGAGGTCCTCCTCGCTGTGGCCGTCGTGGGGCCCGGCGCGCAGTGCCTCGCCGATCCACTGGGCGCGCTCGGGACCGAGCCCGAGGGCGGCGTCGCCGCCGACCAGCCCGGGCAGCGCGGCGACCCACGCGCGGTAGAGCGCCTGGTAGAGCAGCGGCTTGGCGGCCGCCTCGTCGAGGATGCGGGTGAAGACGCGTACGACCCGGTCGGCAGGGCTGTCGCCCGCCGGCCGACGGCGGCGTACGCCCTCGGTCGAGCGCGAGCCCAGCATCATCAGCGCCTCGGCGAGCAGCTGGTCCTTGGACGAGACGTGCTGGTAGACGGTCGGCACCGAGACGCCGGCGCGGGCGGCGACCGGGCGGATGCCGACGGCGTCGTAGCCGCCCTCGGTCGCGAGCTCGATCGCGGCGGCGATGACCTTCTGCCGCGTCGCCGCGCGGGCAGGGGACAGCACGCTCTGCACGACCCGGGGTGCCTCCATGGCCGGCATCGTAGCCCGGATCGGTCCCACTGGATAGACAGGTGGTTTACACATGTCTATCCAACCGTCATGATGGTCGACATGGACCTTCGTGAGACCCCCGCGCAGCGGGCGCTGCGACAGGAGCTGCGTGAGTACTTCGCGGCCCTGCTGCCCGACGAGGAGCGCCGCGCCATCGGCGAGGCCGGCGCCGGAGGCGACCGGTTCCGAGAGGTCGTGCGGATGCTCGGCCGCGACGGCTGGCTCGGCGTCGGCTGGCCGGTGGAGTACGGCGGCCGGGGCATGGGCGCCGAGGAGCAGTTCATCTTCTACGACGAGATCCAGCGTGCGGGCGTGCCCTTCCCGCTCGTCACGATCAACACCGTCGGCCCGACGCTCATGGAGTACGGCACCGAGGAGCAGAAGCAGCGCTTCCTCCCCGGGATGCTCACCGGCGACATCGTCTTCGCCATCGGCTACACCGAGCCCGAGGCCGGCACCGACCTGGCGTCGCTCGGCACGCGGGCCGTGCGCGACGGCGACGACTTCGTCGTCAACGGCCAGAAGATCTTCACCACCGGCGGCAACACCGCCGACTACGTGTGGCTCGCCTGCCGCACCGACCCCGAGGCCCCCAAGCACAAGGGCATCTCGATCCTGATCGTGCCGTGCGACGACCCGGGCTACACCTGGAGCCCCATCCGCGCGGTCGGCGGGATGATGGTCACCGCGACCTACTACTCCGACATCCGCGTGCCCCCGTCCGAGGTCGTCGGCGAGGTCGACGGCGGCTGGTCGCTCATCACCGCACAGCTCAACCACGAGCGCGTCGCCCTCGCCGCACTCGGCGGCCGGATGATCCAGCTCTGGGAGCAGACCGTGGAGTGGGCCAAGGGCAACGGCGTCATCGAGCGCCCGTGGGTCCAGCAGGAGCTCGCCCGCACCCACGCCAAGCTCGAGGCCATGCGGCTGATGAACTGGAAGCTGACCGCCGAGGTCGCCGGCGGCTCCCTGCGCGGCGAGACCGCCGGAGCCGCGAAGGCCTACGGCACCGAGACCCACATCGACGTCCAGCGCACCCTCAGCCAGGTCCTCGGGGCCGGCGGGCGGCTGCGTCCCGGATCCCCGGGCGCCGTGCTGCACGGCCAGGTCGAGCAGCTGTCGCGCCAGGGCATCGTCAACACCTTCGGTGGCGGCGTCAACGAGGTGCTGCGCGACATGATCGCGACGGCCGGGCTCGGGATGCCGAGGGGGCGGCGATGACCTCCTACGACGAGAGGCTGGCTGCGTTCGTCGGCCGTACGCTCAGCGAGGGCACGCGGGCACAGGACCCGGTCAACGTGCCGATGATCCGCCACTGGGTCGAGGCGATGGGCGACCCCAGCCCCGTGCACCTCTCCGAGGAGGCCGCCCGCGCCACCGGCCGGGACGGCGTGGTCGCCCCGGCGACCATGGTGCAGGCCTGGACCATGCGCGGCTACGCCCGCACGGTCGACCCGGCCCCCGCCGCAGGCGGGTTCGCCGAGCTCGTGGCGCTGCTCGACGAGGGCGGCTACACCTCCGTGGTCGCCACCGACTCCGAGCTCGACTTCGTCCGTGAGCTCGTGCCCGGCGACGAGATCAGCGTCGACGAGGTCGTCAGCGACATCTCCCCGGAGAAGAAGACCGGCCTGGGCGTCGGCCGCTTCGTCACCACGCTCAAGACCTACCGCGACGCCGACGGCGCGGTCGTGGCCACCCAGCGCTGGCGGACCCTGCGGTTCAAGCCGGCCGAGGCGCCTGCTCCGCAGGAGCCCGCCGCCCTCCGGCCGCGCCCCGCGATCAACCTCGACAACCAGTTCTGGTTCGACGCCGCCCGCGAGCACCGACTGGTCATCCAGCGCTGCGCGTCGTGCGGCCGGCTGCGGCACCCACCCGGCCCGCAGTGCCCGGCGTGCCAGTCCTTCGAGTGGGACACCGTGGACGCCGCCGGTGGGGCGACCCTCTACTCGTTCACCGTCGCCCACCACCCACGCCACCCGGCCTTCGACTACCCGCTGGTGATCGCGGTGGTCGAGCTCGACGAGGGCACCCGCCTGATCGCGAACCTCGCCGGCATCGAGCCCGAGGACGTCACGATCGGGATGCGCCTGGAGCTCGACTGGCTCGACGCCGACCCCGACCTCACGCTGCCGATCTTCCGCCGCGCCACGTCCGAGGAGGACTGATGGACTTCCACCTGTCGGAGGAGCTCACCGACGTCGCCGACCTGGCGCGCACGCTCTTCGCCGACCTGAGCACGACCGATCGCGTCCGCGAGGTCGAGCAAGGCGGCACCCGCCACGACGACGACCTCTGGGCCGCGCTCGGAAGGCCGGTCTGCTCGGCCTGGCCGCGCCCGAGGAGCACGGCGGCGCGGGCCTGGGGTTCGACGCTGCGTGCGTCGTCCTCGAGGAGCAGGGGCGCCACGTCGCCCCGGTCGCCCTCTGGCCGCACGTCGTCGCCGGTCTGGCGATCGCCGACGCGGGCACCCCGGAGATGCAGGGCGACCTGCTCCCCGCCCTCGCCGAGGGCCACGAGCGGATCACCGTCGCCCTCGAGGAGAGGGACGGCGCCGAGCCGGCTTCGCCGCGCACCACCGCGAAGCCCGGGGAGGGCGGCCAGTGGCTGCTCACCGGCCTCAAGGCGGCCGTCCCGTCCCCGCAGGGCTGCGCGTACGTCCTCGTCTCGGCCACCACCGGCCGGGGTCCCGGCCTCTTCCTCGTCGAGGCGTCCGCCGGCGAGTGGCAGTACGCCGAGACCACCACCCACGACCGCGCCGGCCACCTGACGCTGAGCGACACCCCCGCTGTCGCGGTGGGCGAGCCCGGCGACGGCTCTCTGACCGCGCTGCTGCGCCGCGCGGGCATCGCGCTCACCGCCGTCCAGGTGGGCGTGGCCGACGGCGCCATGCGACTGGCGGCCACGTACACCTCCGAGCGTGTGCAGTTCGGGCGCCCGCTCGGCTCCTTCCAGGCCGTCCAGCACCAGCTGGCCGACTGCTGGATCGACGTCGACGCGATGCGCGTGACCCTGTGGGAGGCGCTGACCCGCGACGCCGACGCCGACTCCGCACCCGTCGAGGCCGAGCGTGCCGCGATGGTCGCGAGCTGGTGGCGGACCCAGGCCGGCCTCGACGTCGTCCACCGTGTCCAGCACGTCCACGGCGGCATGGGCGTGGACGTCGACTACCCGGTCCACCGGTTCTTCCTGTGGGGCAAGCAGCTCGCCGGCACCCTCGGCGGCGCGGGCTCCGTGCTCGCCGACCTGGGCGCCCTCGTGGCGCGGGAGAAGGTGGTCTCGTGACCGCCCTGTCCCCGACCCGCACCGCGGGCAGCGTGACGGTCGGCGAGGAGCTGCCCGAGCTGGCGATCCCGCTGACCCGCACGCTCATCGTCGCCACGGCCATCGCCAGCCGCGACTACCAGGACGTCCACCACGACCCGGCCCTCGCCGTGGAGCGAGGGTCCAAGGACATCTTCATGAACATCCTCACGAGCAACGCGATGGTCGAGCGCTACGCCAAGGAGTGGGCCGGTCCCGCCGCGGTCCTGCGCAAGGTCAAGGTCCGGCTCGGCGCGCCCAACTACGCCGGCGACACGATGACCATGCGCGGCACGGTCGCCTCGGTCGACGGCACCCGCGTCGAGCTCGCCGTCACCGGCACCAACAGCCTCGGGCCGCACGTCAGCGGCTCGGTCGTGCTGGAGCTCCCCGCCGAGGAGGTGTCCGCATGACCCTCTCGGGCGCAGCCGCCATCGCCGGCATCGGGGCCACCGAGTTCTCCAAGGCGTCTGGCCGCAGCGAGCTGCAGCTCGCCTGCGAGGCCGTCACCGCCGCGATCAGCGACGCCGGGCTGACGCCCTCCGACGTCGACGGCATGGTGAGCTTCACCGCCGAGTCGAGCGCGGAGATCCACGTCGCCCGCAACGTCGGGATCGGCGAGCTGACCTTCTTCTCCCGCATCGGCTACGGCGGTGGCGCCGCCGCCGCGACCGTGGCGCACGCGGCCGCGGCGATCGACGCCGGTCTCGCCGAGGTCGTCGTCTGCTGGCGCGCCTTCAACGAGCGGT
>JAJPEO010000153.1 GCA_021166815.1 Nocardioides sp. | reverse complement strand
AGCTCGCTCACCGCCGCGGCCGTGGAGGAGGGCAGGTTGTCGAGCCGCATCTCGCGGAACGCGCGGTCGGCGTCGTCCATGGTGATGTCGCGGGCCAGCTGGCCGCGCTCGGCGAGGACCGCGCGGTCGAGCAGCTCCTTGACCTCGCGCATCGTCCCGTCGAGGTCGTGGCGGGAAAGGATGTCGCGGCGCCGCTCGGCGATGCGGCGGGCGAGGTCGTCGAGGCCGCGCTGCTCGGCGCCGCCCCGGCGCAGGAACTCCTGCATCGCCCGCTGCGGGGAGTAGCCCGCCATGACGTCCTCGCCGATGGAGGCCAGCGCCTCGGAGAGGTCGACCGGTGGGGCCAGCGGGTCGCCGCCGTCGTAGCGGCGGTAGCGGC
Source organism: Nocardioides sp. (assembly GCA_021166815.1). Taxonomy (GTDB): domain Bacteria; phylum Actinomycetota; class Actinomycetes; order Propionibacteriales; family Nocardioidaceae; genus Nocardioides. Next base: position 19,400 of record JAJPEO010000153.1, on the reverse strand, counting down.
TCATGACGGCTCACCCATAGGTCGTCTCGGAACCGTCGGTGTCCTTGCCGATCCTGCGGGCGAGGTAGAGCCCCTCCAGCGCGAGCTCGACCGCACCGGCGCGCGCGCCCTCGTCGGTGGCGCCGAGGCGTTCGGCGATGACGTCGTAGAGGTCGCTCTCCCCCGGCCCCGAGGGCGGCAGCGGCGGCAGCCCGGCGAGGAGGTCGTGCGCGGTCACCCGCGGTCCGGTGGTCACCGTCGCCCCTTCCTCGACGGCCTCGACGAGCGCCCGGAGGTCGACCCCGCGCAGGTGCTCGCGCACGGTCTCGGCGACGGCCGTGCGCAGCAGGTGGGTGAGGATCTCGTCCTCGCGGCCCTCTTCGCCGGTCTCGAACTCGATCTTGCCGCCGAGCACGTCGACGGCGGCCTCGAGGTCGACCACGCGGGCGACGGCGTGCGGCTCCCCGCGCACGGTCGCCCGGTGCAGCGCCGAGGCGGCGATCGTCTCGGCCCCCGCGATGGCGAAGCGCGCGCTCACGCCCGAGCGCTGGTCGACGCTGCTGGAGGCGCGCAGGGCGCGGGTGAAGCGGGCCAGCACCTCGAGCAGGTACGCCGGGACGTCGGCCACCAGGTGCGCCTCCTGGGCGATGACGGCGACCTCCTCGACGACCTCGCGGGGGTAGTGGGTGCGGATCTCGGCGCCGAACCGGTCCTTGAGCGGGGTGATGATCCGGCCGCGGTTGGTGTAGTCCTCCGGGTTGGCGCTGGCGACCACCAGCACGTCCAGCGGCAGGCGCAGGACGTAGCCACGGATCTGGATGTCGCGTTCCTCCATCACGTTGAGCATCGCGACCTGGATGCGCTCGGCGAGGTCGGGCAGCTCGTTGATCGCGACGATGCCGCGGTGGCTGCGCGGGATCAGCCCGAAGTGGATGGTCTCGGGGTCGCCCAGGTGGCGACCCTCGGCGACCTTCATCGGGTCGACGTCTCCGATCAGGTCGGCGACCGAGGTGTCCGGGGTCGCCAGCTTCTCGGCGTACCGCTCGTCGCGGTGGCGCCAGGTGACCGGCAGGTCGTCGCCGAGCTCAGCGGCGCGCCGCTGCGACTCGGGCGTGATGGGCTCGTACGGGTGCTCGCCGAGCTCGGAGCCCTCGATCACCGGCGACCACTCGTCGAGCAGGCCGACCAGCGCCCGCAGCAGCCGCGTCTTGCCCTGGCCGCGCTCGCCGAGCAGCACGATGTCGTGGCCGGCCAGCAGGGCGCGCTCCACCTGGGGGATGACGGTGTCGGCGAAGCCGTGCAGGCCCGGCCACGGGTCCTCCCCGGCCGCCAGCCGGGCCAACAGGTTCTCGCGGATCTCCTGGCGCAGGTGCCTGGCCTCGTGGCCGCTGGCGCGCAGGGCGCCCACGGTCGTGTCGGCTGGGGCGGCTGCGGGTCGGGTGCTCTGGTCCGTCACACCTCCACGCTAGCCCGGCGGTCCGACTCGCGGGGCCCGCGTTTTCGGAAGGCGTGCGACAGGCCGGGGTCGGCAGGGCAGGATGTCGCCCATGTCCGGTCCCGTGGTCTCCGTCCTCGGCGTGCTCCTGCTGCTCGTCATCGCCGCAGTCGTGCTGCTCATCGTCTTCGGCGTCTCGCGCGGGCAGTCGCGGGACACCACGACCGCCCTCGAGGTGGCCGAGCGCGAGGACTTCATCGAGCACCTGCGCGAGGTCGCCTGGCAGCACCGCGACGTCTCCCCCGAGCTCGCCACGATCATCCTCGACGAGATCGCCAAGCGGCGGCGCCCGCCGCTCGAGGGTCCTCGCTGAGGAGCGCCGCTCCCGGCCCACGTCCAGCACCCACTCCGCTCCGCGAAGGAACGCCATGCCCAGCACCGCCCCGATCGTCAAGAAGGCCTCCGCCCTCAGCAAGGCAGCCGTCGTCCTCGGCGTCATCGCCTTCCTCGTGCTCGGCACGCTGTTCTTCATCCGCCCCACCACGGTCTCGACCGGTCCCGACCAGGTGGCGCTGCACTACAGCGACGGTGCGTTCACGCCGCGTCGGTTCAAGGACTGCGTGAACCCCTCGACCCGCGCCTGGGACGGCCCCGGCGACAAGCACTTCGCCTACCCCTCGAGCCAGCGCAACTACGTCTTCGGGGAGGGCGGCGACCGGGGCCAGGTCACGTTCGTCACCAAGGACGGCATCGAGATGAGCGTGGACGGCGTCGCCGCCTTCATGCTCAACACCGAGTGCCAGACGCTGCGCAAGTTCCACGACCTCATCGGCAACCGCTACGTCGCCTACATGGACTCCACCGACGGCAACGGCTCCGTGGGCTGGCTGCGCATGCTCAGCGTCTACATCTCCAAGCCGCTGGAGACCGCGATCGACCGTGCCGGCCAGAACTACACCTACACCGACCTCTACATGGACCCCAACGTCAAGGCCCAGTGGGAGCGCGACGTGCTCGCCCAGCTGCCCGACCTGGTCGGGCGCCAGATCGACGGCGACGAGGAGTTCTTCGTCGACTTCGCCATCACCCTGCAGAAGCCCACGCCCCCGGAGTCGGTGAGGGCTGCCCTCGTCTCCCAGCAGGAGGCGGTCGCCAGGGCCAAGGCCAAGGAGGCCGAGGCGGCGGCCCAGGTGAAGGCCGCCCAGGCCCAGGTCCAGGTCGAGAGGGCCGAGGCCGCCAAGATCGCCGAGCGCATCAAGGTCCTGGGCCGCGACGGCTACCTCAAGCAGTACGCCATCGACAAGGGCCTCAACCCCTACCAGCCCAACACCAACAGCGTGATCACCGACCAGCGCTGAGGGCGCGGGCCCTCCGGTCCCCACCCGCGGGGACCTTCGACCCTCGCACGGGCGAGGTGCCCGGGCGCACGATGGAGACCCAGACTTCCGGAGGTCTCCCATGATGCGCGACAGCCACGACCTGAGCCGCGACGAGTGCGTTCGCCTTCTCTCGGCCGGGATCGCGGGCCGGGTGGCCGTGACGACTCCCACCGGTCCGCACATCGTGCCGGTCAACTACGCGGTGATGCACGAGGCGATCCTGCTGCGCACCACGCCGTACAGCCTGCTGGGCACCTACGGGCGCGACACGATGCTGTGCTTCGAGATCGACCAGTTCGACTACGTCCAGCAGCGCGGCTGGAGCGTGCTGGTGCGCGGACGCGCCGACATCGTCGACGACGCCGACGAGCTGGAGGAGATCGCCACACGCTGGCCGTCGCGACCCTGGGCCACCGGGCAGCGCAACCTGGTGCTCCGCATCCCGTGGTCGGAGGTGTCCGGACGCCAGCTCGGCACCGGCTGGGACCCGTGGCACGAGCTGCCGCTGAAGCGCCACGCCTGACGCTGCGGGCGGGTTCGCGCGCGAGGCGTGGGGACTTGTTGGCAGACTCAGGCCCGTGACGTCCTCCACCGCCTCTCCCGACGACGAGCTCGGCTCCCGCGCGCGAGCCCTGCTGGACGCCGTGATCGCGATCTCCAGCGACCTCGACCTCACCAGCGTGCTCACCCGCATCGTCAAGGCCGCCACGTCGTTGACCGGTGCGAGGTACGGCGCCCTGGGCGTGCTCGGCTCCGACGGCGAGCTCGTGGAGTTCATCACGATCGGCATCGACGCCCGCTCCCGGGAGCTGATCGGGCCCCTGCCCCGCGGCCACGGCATCCTCGGCGTGATCACCGAGGACGCGAGGGGGCTGCGCCTGGGCGACCTGTCGGCCCACCCGTCCTCGGTCGGGTTCCCCCCCAACCACCCCCCGATGCGCACCTTCCTGGGGATGCCGGTGCGCATCCGAGGCACCGTCTTCGGCAACCTCTACCTCACCGAGAAGGAGGGCGGCGAGCCGTTCAGCGAGGCCGACGAGCGCCTGGTGGAGGAGCTGGCCCGTACGGCAGGCTTCGTGATCGCCAACGCGCGGGCGTACGGCCTGAGCGAGCGCCGGCGCCAGTGGCTGGAGGCGTCGGCCGACCTGAGCGAGATCCTCGAGCCCCCGACCGACCTCGACGAGGCGTTCACCGAGATCGTCCGCGTGATCCGCACGGTGTCACAGGCCAGGGCGGTGAGCCTGTGGTCGGGCACCGGGCCCGCGGAGGACCGCATCGCGATCGCCCCCGGCGACGACGACGACGCGCTGCGCGCCGCCCTGGCCAAGGTGCGTGCCCGCACCACCCTCATCCCCGGCGGCCCCGTCCTGACCACCCATGTCGACCACGCACCCGTGGTCGTGGTCCCCCTGCGGTCCCACCTCGCCCCGGTCCAGGCGGTGGTCGCGATCACCCCGCCTGACTCCCCGCTGCTCGACGTGGAGGAACGCGAGCTGTTCGCGGGCTTCGCCGACCAGGTGGCACTCACCCTCGACCGGGCCACCGCCCTGGGCGACCGGCAGGAGCTGGCGGTGATCTCCGACCGTGAGCGCATCGCCCGCGACCTGCACGACATCGTCATCCAGCGCCTGTTCGCCACGGGACTGCAGCTGCAGGGCGTCTCCGCGATCACCAGCGTGCCCGAGGTCGCCGCGCGCATCGACGCGGCGGTCGGCGACCTCGACGACACGATCAAGGCGATCCGCGGCACCATTTTCGAGCTCCAGGACCGCACGGGCGACTCGCTCCGGGGCGAGATCCGGTCGCTGGTCAAGGACTACGTGCCGATCCTCGGCTTCACCCCGGCGGTGCGCACCAGCGGGCCGATCGACACGGCCGTGCCCGCCGAGCTCGGCACGCAGCTCTTGGCGGTGCTGCGCGAGGCGATCTCCAACGTCGCCCGCCACGCACTGGCCGACACCGCCCAGGTCGACCTGGTCGTCAACCAGGACCGCCTCGAGCTGCGCGTGGCCGACGACGGGGTCGGGGTCCCCGACGAGGTGTCGGAGAGCGGCCTGCGCAACGCGCGTCGTCGCGCGGTCGACCTCGGCGGCAGCATGGAGATCTCCCGCGTGGGCACGCGCGGCACCGTGCTGACCTGGCGGGTGCCCCTGCACCCGCCCCAGTAGGCGGCCCCGGCCCGGAGCCCGGGGTCAGGGATCAGGGATCAGGGATCAGCGGTCGCCGAGCAGCTTGGAGGCGAGCACGGCGGCCTGCGTACGCCGCTCGAGGCCGAGCTTGGACAGGATCGAGGAGACGTAGTTCTTGACCGTCTTCTCGGCCAGGAACATCTCCTCGGCGATCTGCCGGTTGGTCATGCCCTCCGCGATGTGGCCGAGCAGGATCCGCTCCTGGTCGGTCAGCGAGGCCAGCTCGGGCGGGGTGGCCGGGCCGTTGCGGACGCGGTCGAGCACCTTGGCGGTGAGCGAGGGGTCGATGAGCGACTTGCCGTCGGCGACGTGGCGCACCGCGTTGACGAGGTCGGTGCTGCGGATCTCCTTGAGGACGTAGCCGGCGGCGCCGGCCATGATCGCGGCGAAGAGCGCCTCGTCGTCGTCGTAGGAGGTCAGGATCAGGGCGTTGATCCTCGGGTCGACGGCACGCACGCTGCGGCACACCTCGATGCCGGACCCGTCGGGCAGACGGGCGTCCAGGACCGCGACGTCGGGGCGCAGGGCCGGGATGCGCGCCGTGGCCTCGGCGGCGGTGGCGGACTCCCCGACGACCTCGATGTCTCCCTGGGCCTCGAGCAGGAACTTCAGGCCCTCACGCACGACGTCGTGGTCGTCGAGGAGGTAGACGCGGATCTTCGGGGTCTCGGACATGGGGCACATTCCATCATCCCTCCGGGTGGAACGCCGACCAGACAGGCGGAATCAGCGCTTGGGACCGCTTCGCCGCACGCCACCAGGGACGTGCGGCGATGTGGTCGGTCGGGCGACCGGCTCGTCACACGTCCCGCGCGAGGTGCGACGACCTGGTCGTGCTCACCCCAGGGCCAGGTGCATCACGTGCAGGCCCACGTGGCCGTGGCTGCGGGAGCGGAAGGCCCGCGGCACCGTGCCGATGATCTCGAAGCCGAGGTCCTGCCAGAGGCGGACGGCCGCGGCGTTGGTCTCCACGACGGCGTTGAACTGGATCGCGGCGAACCCCTGCGCGCGGTGCCAGTCGACGCAGTACTCCCCCAGCGCCCGGCCGACGCCCCGGCCGCGCGCCGCGGCGGAGACCATGAAGGAGGCGGTGCCGACGTGGTCGCCCCGCCCGGGGCGGTTGGGGCCCATCTTGGCGCTGCCCAGGACGATGCCGTCTTCCTCGAGCACCACCACGTGGTCGACCAGGGGGTCGGTCATCCACCACCCGCGGGCCTGCTCGGACGTCGCCCCCTCGGGATAGGCGTACGTCTCACCCGCCTCGACGATGTCGCGCCAGAAGGGCCAGATCTGCTGCCAGTCGGCGGCGGTGGCGGGTCTGATCACCGGCGAACCTCCATCGTCTTCGGTCGGAATCGGCATTGTCGCGGCGCGACGACGGGCGCACCATGGAGGGGACCAAGGAGGCGCCCATGTCGCTCGCACACCGCCCGGTCGCGATGATGCTCCCGGTCACCGACGTCGACCGTGCCCAGAAGTTCTACACCGAGTCGCTCGGACTCGACTACACCGGCACCAACGACGAGGGCAGCGCCATGTTCGCCCTCGCCGGCGCCACCCTCTTCCTGCTCCCCCGCCCCGACGGCACCCGCTCCGAGAGCACCGCCGTGAGCTTCGAGGTCGACGACCTGACCGCCGAGGTCGCCGAGCTGGAGGGACGCGGTGTCGTGTTCGAGGACTACGACCTGCCCGGCCTGACGACCGTGGACCACGTCTGCGAGTTCGGCACCGAGCGGGCGGCGTGGTTCAAGGACCCCGACGGCAACGTCCTCTGCGTCCACCAGGTCGTCGACTAGACGTTGGTGGCCCCGTCGAGCGACTCGCGGACCAGGTCGGCGTGGCCGGCGTGGCGGGCGTACTCCTCGACCATGTGGACGAGGATCCAGCGCAGGCTCACCGGCCTGCCGTGGGCGTGCCGTGCCGCGAGCTGGTCGAGGTCGCCCCGCGCCAGCGCCTCGTCGAGGCAGCGGTCGGACTCGGCGATGGCCGCGACCAGCAGGGCGTCGAGCTCGGCGTGGGTGTCGTCGACCGCGCTGTGCCAGTCCCAGTCGGCGTCGGCGTCCCAGTCGACGCTCGCCCACGGCTCGCCCGCGTCACGGCCGGCGAGGTTGTGGGCGAACCACCAGTCCTCGACGTAGGCCAGGTGCTTGAGCATGCCGCCGAGGGTGATGGTGCTGGGCGGCAGCGTCCGGCGCAGCTGCTCCTCGGTGAGCCCGCTGGCCAGGAGGCGGATGGTGGCGCGGAAGTAGTCGAGGAAGTCGCGCAGCATCGACACCTCGTCGTTGCTCGGCCGCGGCCTCGACCGCTCGATGGTCATGGCGCGACGCTACCGCGGCGCGGCCAGCAGCCCCTCGCGCTCGGCGGCCAGCTCCGTCAGCGTCGCGCGGACCTCGGCCCGGCGGGCCTCGAGGTGGCCGCTCACCTCGAGCACGCCACGCAGCGCGGTGTCGACCTTGCCCGCGGCCTCGCGGATGCGCTGGCGCACGGCGAAGTCACTGAAGATGTTGTCGAACCAGACGTCGAAGAAGCGGGTCATCTCGTCCACACGGATCCCGCCGACACCGCCCACGCCGACGTCGGCGAGCTCGGTGGCCAGGTGCGCGAGCGCTTGGTCGGACTCGCGGATCAGCTGGGCGGCCTGGTCCAGGCGGTGGTACTTCGCCATGTCGCTGATCATCCCGCCACCGAAGAACGTGTCGTACGTCGACCAGGCGCCGGCGTTGCCGAGGACGCTGTCGGCCGCGGACAGGGCCTGGCGGGCGACGCCTGCTGCCTCGGCCGCCTCGTCGAGCTGCACGAGCTCGGCCTGTCCCGCGCCGATCAGGGTCGCCAGCTCGGCGAGCCTGGCCGCCGCCTCCGCGCTCGCCGGGTCGGCGGCCAGCTCCCGCTCGCGCTCGGCCAGGACCTGCTGGCGGCGGGCCTCGAGGTCGCCGTAGGCGTTGATGCGGGCGATCAGGGAGGTGACGTCTCGCTGGGCCGCCTCGCGGCGGGCCTCCGCCTCGGCCGCGGCGTAGCCGGCCGCGTCGGCCTCGGCCCGCTCACGGTTGAGGTCGACGTCGCGCTCCCCGCGCAGCGCGGACAGGATGCGCGTCATCGACATCGACTCCAGCCGGGCGACGTCCTGCAGCTCCGTGGCGAGCTTCGCCACGGCCTGCTCGGCCCGCCGCGTCGCCTCGTCCAGCCGCTGCCTGGCCTGGGCCAGCTGGGTCTCCAACCCGTCGCGGGCGGAGCGGTCGCGCGACAGGTCCGACAGTGCCTGGAGGGCCGGCGTGGTCATGGGCCTCACCGTAGTCCCAGGCCTGTGCGCGTGCGTACAGTGACGTGATGACTCCGGTGCGGCAGGTCCAGGTCACGTTCGACTGCGCGGATCCCGAGCGGGTGGCGCTCTTCTGGTGCGAGGCGCTGGGCTACGTCGTCCCACCGCCCCCGCCCGGGTTCGACTCCTGGGCCGCCTTCGACCAGTCCCTGCCCGAGGAGCACCAGGGCTCGGCCTACGCGTGCGTCGACCCGGAGGGCGTCGGCCCCCGCCTGTTCTTCCAGCGCGTGCCCGAGGGCAAGACGGTCAAGAACCGGGTGCACCTCGACGTCCGGGTGGGGACGGGCCTGGTGGGCGAGGAGCGGGTGGCCGCGCTCGAGGCCGAGGCGGCGCGCCTGGAGCAGCACGGGGCCAAGACAGTGCACCTGCTGCGCGCCGACGGCGTCAACGAGTCGTGCCTGGTGATGCAGGACGTCGAGGGCAACGAGTTCTGCCTCGACTGACGACGCGCTCATGACCATCCACGGCCTGCTGCTCGCCGCCGGCGCCGGACGACGGCGCGGCGGTCCCAAGGCGCTGGCCCGCGACGAGGACGGCACGTCGTGGCTCCTGCGCTCGCTCCACGCCCTCCGGCCGTGCGACGGCGTCACGGTGGTGATCGGCGCGGCCGCGCCCGAGGTCGCCCGGCTGCTGCCCCCGTCGGTGGACGTCGTCGTGGCCCGGGACTGGGAGGCGGGCCTGGGCGCCTCGCTGGCCGCCGGCCTCGCCGCGCTGGTGGGATCGGCGCACGACGCCGTGCTGGTCTCCCTCGTCGACCTCCCCGACGTCGACGGCGCCGTCGTGGCCCGGGTGCTCGCTGCGGTCGCCCCCGTGGCAGCCGACACCCTCGCCCGGGCGACGTACGACGGCCGCCCCGGCCACCCCGCCGTCCTCGGTCGGGCGCACTGGGACGGCGTCGCTGCGAGCGCGGTCGGCGACCGGGGGGCGCGCGACTACCTCGCCGCGGCCGGGGAGTCCGTACGCCTCGTCGAGTGCGGCGACCTGGCCACCGGCGAGGACCGCGACCGCGTCTGACCAACGATCGGCCAACGTGGCCGGTCGTAGCCTTGGGCCATGTCGAGCCCCGGCCTGCCCGAGTCCCCCGCTGAGGTCGCGCGCCTGCTCGGCACGACCGGCTACCTCGCCGACGACTCGCTGGCCACGGTGGCGTGGCTGGCGCTGCGGATGCAGCGCCCGCTGCTGCTGGAGGGCGAGCCCGGCACCGGCAAGACGTCCCTGGCCGAGGCGCTCGCCGCGGCGCTGGGCCAGCCCCTGGTCCGGCTGCAGTGCTACGAGGGCATCGACGCCACGCAGGCGCTCTACGACTGGGACTTCCCGCGCCAGATCCTGCACCTGCGGGCCCTCGAAGCCGTGGGCGCCCACGACGGCACGGCGAGCGTCGAGGAGGCCGAGAAGAGCCTGTACGACGAGCGCTTCCTGCTCGCGCGTCCCGTCCTGGCCGCGCTGCAGTCGAGCCCGGCCGTGCTGCTGGTCGACGAGGTCGACCGGGCCGACGACGAGTTCGAGGCCTTCCTGCTCGAGGTCCTCTCGACCTATCAGGTGACGATCCCCGAGCTCGGCACGGTGACGGCTGCCACGCCCCCGCTGGTCGTGCTCACCTCCAACCGCACCCGCGAGCTGCACGACGCCCTGAAGAGGCGGTGCCTCTACCACTGGATCGACCACCCCGGCCTGGAGCGCGAGGTCGAGATCGTCCGCTGCCGTGCCCCGGAGGTCTCCGCCGCGCTGGCCCGGCAGGTGGTGACCCTCGTGCAGCAGCTGCGGCTGGACGAGGGACTGCTCAAGCCGCCGGGCGTCGCCGAGACCCTCGACTGGGCCAGGGCCCTGACCTGGCTGGGCACCACCGAGCTCGACCTCGCGTCGGCCGCCACCACGCTGGGGGCGCTGGTGAAGTACCGCGAGGACTCCGACAAGGTGATGGCGGCCCTGGACCGGGTGCTCGCGCGATGACGACGGGGACGGCGGGGACAGCGTGGGTCCGCGGGGCCGACGAGGTGCTCCTCGGCTTCGCCCGGGCTCTGCGTGCGTCCGGGGTGCCCGTGACCCAGGACCGTACGCGTGGCTTCCTCGCGGCGGTGGCGCTCGTGGGCGCCGACGCCCGGGGAGCGACCCGCTGGGCGGGGCGCGCGACCCTGTGCGCGTCTCCCGACGACCTCGCCCGGTTCGACCAGGTCTTCGAGGCGTACTTCGACGGACGAGACGGGCTGCCCCGCCTGCGGACGTCCGTGCGCGACCCGCAGCCGGCGTCCCTCGGCCTGGCCGACCGGGAGGACGGCGAGGACGTCGAGGGCGAGGAGTCCGACGAGGTTGTCCGGGCGAGGGCGTCGGCCCTCGAGGTCCTCCGCCACCGCGACGTCGCCACGCTGGACGCGTGGGAACGGTCCCGGCTGGCCGCCATGTTCGCCACCCTCTCCCTTCGTCCCCCGGTGCGGCGCAGTGCCCGCCAGCAGGCCTGGCACCGCGGCGACGTCGACGCATCACGGACGCTGCGCCGCTCGCTGCGCCACCTGGGCGAACCGGCCCGGATCGTGCGGCGCCGCCCGCGTCGGCGCCCCCGCAAGGTGGTCCTGCTCATCGACGTCAGCGGCTCGATGTCGGCCTACGCCGACGCCCTCCTGCGCCTGGCCCACCGCTACACCAGCACCGGCCGGCACGCCGGGGCCACCGTCGAGACCTTCACCATCGGCACCCGGCTGACCCACGTGACCCGCGCCCTGGGGGTGGCCGACGCCGAGCGGGCGATCGTCGCCGCGGGCGAGACGATCCCGGACTGGTCGGGTGGCACGCGGCTGGGTGAGTCCCTCAAGGCGTTCCTCGACCGCTGGGGCCAGCGCGGGATGTGCCGCGGCGCCGTGGTGGTCGTCTTCAGCGACGGCTGGGAGCGCGGGGACCCCGACCTGCTGCGCGAGCAGGTGCAGCGGCTGCGGCGCCTGGCCCACCGCGTCGTCTGGGTGAACCCCCACCGCGGCAAGCCGGGCTACGAGCCGGTCCAGCGAGGCGTGGTGGCGGTGCTGCCGTTCTGCCACGACTTCGTCGCCGGGCACTCCCTGGCGAGCTTCGCCGAGCTCACGGAGGTGATCGCGCGTGCGTGAGGTGCTGCCTGAGCTGCTGCCGTGGTGGGAGGCCGGCGAGGAGGTCGGCGTCGGCACGGTCGTCGCGACCTTCCAGTCGGCGCCGCGGCCACCGGGCGCCTCGATGCTGGTCGGCCCCGACGGCACCGCAGTCGGCTCCGTCTCCGGCGGGTGCGTCGAGGGCGCGGTCTACGAGCTCGGCCAGGAGGTGGTCGCGGACGGCCGCCCGGTCCTGCAGCGCTACGGCATCTCCGACGACGACGCCTTCGCGGTGGGGCTCACCTGCGGCGGCATCCTCGACGTCTACGTCGAGAAGGTCTCCCGCGAGACGTTCCCCGAGCTGGGCGAGATCGCGGCCGACATCGACGCCGGGCGCCCCGTGGCAGTGGCGACGGTGGTCGAGCACCCCGACCCCGCGCGGGTGGGGCGTCGGATGGTCGTACGTCCCCGGGGCGTGGTCCCCCACGTCCGCGAGGAGACGGCCGACGCCGACCAGCCCGAACGCCCCGGCATCCACGGCACGCTCGGCTCGCAGCGCGCCGACGACGCGGTGCACGACGACGCGCTGGGGCTGCTGGCCGCGGGCCACCACGCGACGCTGACGTACGGCCCCGACGGCGAGCGGCGCGGCGAGGGGATGCGCGTGTTCGTGTGGGCCTTCGCCCCCAAGCCGCGGATGCTCGTCTTCGGTGCCATCGACTTCGCGGCCGCGGTCGCGGAGATGGGGACGTTCCTCGGCTACCAGGTCACGGTGTGCGACGCGCGCCCCGTCTTCGCCACCCGCACCCGCTTCCCGCACGCCGACGAGGTCGTGGTCTCGTGGCCGCACAAGTACCTCCGCGCGGAGGCGGACGCCGGTCGCGTCGACGCCCGCACGGTGATCGCCGTGCTGACCCACGACCCCAAGTTCGACGTCCCGCTGCTCGAGGTGGCGCTGCGCCTGCCGGAGGTCGGCTACGTCGGCGCGATGGGCAGTCGCAAGACCCACGACGACCGGCTCGCGCGACTGCGGGAGGCCGGGCTGACCGACGACGAGATCGCCCGCCTCTCCAGCCCGATCGGCCTGGACCTGGGCGCCCGCACGCCCGAGGAGACGGCCGTCTCGATCGCGGCCGAGATCATCGCCCTGCAGTGGGACGGCTCGGGACGCCGCCTGGCCAGCGTGCGAGGCCGGATCCACGGCTGATCCGCCCCCTTCCCCGCCCGCCCCCCACCGGGCTACGGTGACCTGAGTCACACCTGATCGGGTGAGGAGCCATGACCACGTCGCACGCGCTCGCCGACCGCCGCCGCCAGGCGGTGCTGGCCTGGACGGCCTTCGTCCAGCACGGGGGCATCGAGCGTGCCGACCTGCCGACCGGCGACATGTCGCAGGCGCGGGTCCGCCCCGAGATCCTCAGCAGCTGGCAGCGCTCCTCGGCGGCCGCACTGCCGCCGGAGATCATCCACGCCCCCCTCGGCGACGAGGCCGACGCCCGCGCCTACCTCGCGGCCAGCCCCCTCCAGGTGGCGATCCAGCGCGTCCAGGACGAGCTGCGACGCACCGCCGAGGACGGCGACCTCGTGCTGGCCGTCACCGACGAGCGCACCCGCATCCTGTGGACGTACGGCGGGCGGGTGATGCGGCGCAAGGCCGAGACCGTCAACTTCGTGCCCGGCGGGCACTGGGACGAGGAGGCGGTCGGCTCCAACGCCCTCAACCTGGCCGGTCGCATCGACGCACCGGCGATGGTCTTCAGCGCCGAGCACTACGCCCCGATCGTGCACAACTGGGTGTGCTGGGCCGCACCGGTGCACGACCCGGCGACCGGGCGCCAGCTCGGGGTGATCGACCTGTCGACGACCTGGGACCGCACCCACCCCATCGGCCTGGCCACCGCGCGCGTCCTGGCGCGGCTGCTGGAGACGGCGCTGCCCACCACGGCCACTCCCCTGCCCGGCATGGTCCGGCCCGCGCAGGGACCCGGGCTGAGCCTCACCCTGCTCGGCACCGCCGAGGCCTTCCTCGACGGCCAGCGCCTCCTGCTCAACCGGCGCCAGACCGAGATCCTCGCCCTCCTGGCGCTGAGCCCCCACGGCCTCACCCTCGAGCACCTGCACGCCCTGCTGTACGGCGACGAGCCGGTCACGGTGTCGACCCTCAAGGCGGAGGTCTCCCACCTGCGCGCCGCGCTGGGCGGCCAGCTGGCCTCACGGCCGTACCGGCTCCCGATGGCGGTCCGCACCGACGTCGACGAGGTGCTGCGCCTGCTGCGCAGCGGCGAGACCGCGGCCGCGGTGGCGGCGTACGGCGGCGACCTACTGCCCGGCACCAACTCCCCCCGCCTGGTCGAGCTGGGCGACTACGTCGCCGTCGCGGTGCGCGAGGCGCTGCTGGCCGACCCGGTCCCGGAGGCGGTGGTGGGCTACAGCGAGGCCGCGCCGTACGACACCGAGGTCGTCGAGGTGTGCCTGGCCCGGCTCGGCTCCCGCCCGCACCCGGCCCGGGCACTGCTGCTGGGGCGCCTGGCCGCCGCCCGGCGCTGAGGCCGCCTCCGCCGCCCAACCTTTCGCCAACCGGCCGGCCCTAGCGTCGGGACCGGTGTGCGCCAGGTCACAGTGGCCGGGCGGGGTGCGTCCCACGACCAGGAGGGTCAATGACCAGGATCGAACTGACCGTCGACGGGGACAGGGTGTCCGACGACGTGGAGCCGAGGATGCTGCTGGTGCAGTACCTCCGGGAGAAGCTCGGGAAGACCGGGACCGTGATCGGGTGCGACACCTCCAACTGCGGGGCGTGCACGGTGCACCTCGACGGCCGGAGCGTGAAGTCGTGCAACGTGCTCGCGGTGCAGGCCAACGGGCGGACGGTCACCACGATCGAGGGCCTGGCCGCCACTGCCGAGGGCGACCTGCACCCGGTGCAGGAGTCCTTCCGCGAGTGCCACGGCCTCCAGTGCGGCTTCTGCACCCCCGGGATGATCATGCAGGCCGTCGACCTGCTCGCGGAGAAGCCGAGCCCCACCGAGGAGGAGGTGCGGCTGGGCATGGAGGGCAACCTGTGCCGCTGCACCGGCTACCACAACATCGTCAAGAGCGTCCTCCACGCCGCCTCGTCGACGTCGGGAGGTGAGCAGGCATGACCGCCACCCAGGACCGGCCGGCCGCCGAGATCGGCCGGGACCGGCGCCGCAAGGAGGACCAGCGCCTGATCACCGGGCGCACCCGCTGGACCGACAACATCACCCTGCCCGGGATGCTGCACCTCGCCATGGTGCGCAGCCCGTTCGCCCACGCCGACATCACCTCGATCGACGTCTCCGAGGCCGAGGCCGCACCCAACGTCGTGGCCGTGCTCACCGGCAAGGACTTCGGCGAGGAGCTCGGGGTCTGCATCAACGCCTGGCCGATCACCCCGGACCAGAAGACCCCCACCCACTCCCCGATGCCGGCCGACCGGGTCGCCTTCGCCGGGGAGGTCGTGGCGGTCGTGGTCGCCCGCAGCGCCGCCGAGGCCCGGGACGCCGCCGAGCTCGTCGACGTGGACTACGCCGAGCGGCCTGCCGTGCTGGGCATCAAGAACGCCCTGGAGGACAGCATCCTGGCCCATCCCGACCTGGGCACCAACAAGTCCGCGCTGTGGGTCTTCGACTCGGCCGAGGCGGGCACCGGCGGCGACGTCGAGGCAGCCATCGAGCAGGCGCGCACGGACGGCATCCTCATCGAGCGCGAGTACCGGCAGCAGCGCCTGATCCCGGCCTTCATGGAGCCGCGCAGCGTCGTGGTCGACCCCACCGGCGAACAGATCACCATGTGGACCGCGACCCAGGTCCCGCACATCGTGCGCTTCGCCCTCGCCGCCACCACCGGCGTGCCCGAGTCGAAGATCCGGGTGATCGCACCCGACGTCGGAGGCGGCTTCGGCGGCAAGCTCCAGACCACGCCGGAGGAGTGGATCACCTGGGCGGTGGCGCGCCGGCTGGGCAAGCCCGCCAAGTACACCGAGACCCGCAGCGAGAGCCTCATGGCCGGTCACCACGGTCGCGACCAGGTGCAGACCCTCACGCTCGCGGCCGACAGGGACGGCAACGTCACCGGCTTCAAGGTCCACCTCGACGCCGACCTCGGTGCGTACGTCGCCCTCGTCGGCGGCGGCGTGCCGGTCCTCGGCGCCTTCATGTTCAACGCGATCTACAAGTTCCCGAGCTACCGCTTCGAGTGCCAGACGGTGCTCACCAACAGCACCTGGACCGACGCCTACCGGGGCGCCGGCCGACCCGAGGCGACGTACGCCGTCGAGCGGATGATGGACGAGCTGGCGGCCGAGGTCGGGGTGGACCCGCTCGAGATCCGCGAGCGCAACTGGATCACCCACGAGGAGTTCCCCTTCACGACCGTCGCCGGCCTGGAGTACGACTCCGGCAACTACGAGGCCGCGACCGCGCGGGCCAGGGAGGTCTTCGGCTACGACGCCCTGCGCGCCGAGCAGCGGGAGCGGCGCGAGCGCGGCGACCGCGTGCAGCTGGGCATCGGCGTCTCCACGTTCACCGAGATGTGCGGTCTCGCGCCCAGCCGCGTGCTGGGCAGCCTCGACTACGGCGCCGGTGGCTGGGAGCACGCCAGCGTCCGGATGACGCCGCTGGGCAAGGTCGAGGTCGTCACCGGCACCAGCGCCCACGGACAGGGCCACGAGACCGCGTTCAGCCAGATCGTCGCCGACCTGCTCGGGGTGCCGTTCGAGGACGTGGAGGTCCTCCACGGTGACACCCAGGTGGCGCCCAAGGGCCTCGACACCTACGGCTCACGCTCGCTCGTGGTGGGCGGCGAGGCGCTGGTCCGCGCCGCCGACAAGGTCGTCGAGAAGGCCAAGGTCCTCGCGGCGCACCTGCTCGAGGCCAGCGCCGACGACCTCGAGTACGCCGGCGGCCGGTTCACCGTCCGCGGCACCGACCAGGGCCTGGCCATCCAGGAGCTCGCCACGGCGACGTTCGCGGGGCACAACTACCCCGACGGCATGGAGCTGAGCCTCGACGCCGACGCGACGTACGACCCGGTGAACTTCAACTACCCCCACGGCACGCACCTGTGCGCCATGGAGGTCGACACCGAGACGGGCGCGGTGAGGATGCGCAAGTACACCTGCTGCGACGACATCGGCGTCATCATCAACCCGCTGATCGTCGCGGGGCAGGTCCACGGCGGCCTCGTCCAGGGCATCGCGCAGGCGTTGTGGGAGGAGGCGGTGCACGACGAGTCCGGGACGCTCGTGAGCGGCTCGTTCGTCGACTACCTGCTCCCGACGTCGGCCGACACCATCTCCTTCGACGTGGTCCACACCGACCAGCCCAGCGTCTGCACCACCAACACGCTCGGTACGAAGGGGGTGGGCGAGGCGGGCACCATCGCCTCCACCCCGGCGGTGGTCAACGCGGTGGTCGACGCGGTGCGCCACCTGGGCGTCGACGACATCCAGATGCCGTGCACGCCCGAACGGGTCTGGCGCGCCATCCATGCCCACGACGGCGACGCGCCGACGCCCGAGGCGGCCATGCCGCACTTCGACGAGGGTGCGCCCAACCAGGACGAAGGAGCGGGCCAGTGATCCCGGTGAAGTTCGACTACCTCGCGCCGTCGTCGGTCGAGGAGGCCCTCGCCGCGCTCGGCGAGCACGGCGACGACGCGAAGATCATCGCGGGCGGGCAGAGCCTGCTCCCGGTGCTCCGGATGCGCCTCAACGCCCCCGAGGTGCTCATCGACCTCGGCGGCATCGACTCCTTGCGCGGCGTGCGCGACGACGGCGACGCCCTGGTCATCGGGGCCATGACGACCCACCACGACGTCCGCGACGACCCGCTGGTCAAGGAGCACGCGCTCCTGCTGTCCAAGGCGGCCGCGGAGGTGGCCGACGCCCAGATCCGCCACCGCGGCACGTTCGGCGGAGCCCTCGCCCACGCCGACCCGGCGGGTGACCTGGGCGCACCGGCCCTCGCGCTCGGCGCCCGGTTCGTGATCGCGGGGCCGGGCGGCACGCGCACGGTCGAGGCGGCCGACTTCTTCGTCGACCTCTTCGAGACCGCCATCGGGGAGGACGAGATCCTCACCGAGGTCCGCGTCCCCAAGCACACCGGCTGGGGCGCCCACTACGAGAAGTTCGTGCGCGTGGCCCACCAGTGGCCGATCGTCGCCGTCGCGGCGACGGTCCGGGGCTCGATCGACGAGGCCCGCATCGGCCTCACCAACATGGGGTCGACACCCCTGCGGGCCACCGCCACCGAGGCCGCGCTCGCCGGTGCGAGCGCCACCGAGGACGGTGTGCGCGACGCGGCTGCGCTCGCCGCGGAGGGCACCGCCCCGCCCACGGACCTCAACGGAGCGGCCGACTACCGCCAGCACCTCGCCCGGGTGCTCACCGGACGCGCCGTGCTCAAGGCAGCGGGGGCGTAGCGCGTGGAGCTGACCCACCGGTTCACGGTCCCGCTCGGCGTCGAGGAGACGTGGGCGCACTTCAACGACATCGCCTCCGTCGCCGAGTGCTTCCCCGGAGCCTCAGTGGCCTCGGTCGAGGAGGACACCTTCACCGGTTCGGTGAAGGTCAAGCTCGGCCCGATCGCACTGCAGTACAACGGCTCGGGCACGTTCGTCGAGAAGGACGACGCGGCCCACCGGTTCGTCGTCGACGCCAAGGGCAAGGACAAGCGCGGCAACGGCACCGCCGGCGCCAAGGTCACCTTGTCCATGGCCGCCGCCGGGGAGACCAGCACCGACATCGAGGTGCTCACCGACCTGGCCGTCACCGGCAAGCCGGCACAGTTCGGCCGCGGCGTGATGCAGGACGTCTCCGACAAGCTGCTCGGGCAGTTCGTGACGTGCCTGGAGAGCAGCCTCGGCCAGGCTGCGGAGCCGGAGCCTGAGCCGGTCGCCGAGGCGCCTGCCGCCCCGTCGGCTGCACCGCCGACCCCGGCGCAGGCACCTGCCCCCGCACCGTCCCCGGCTCCACCCACGACCTCGGCCCCGCCTCCACCCCCGACCGACGACGCCATCGACCTGGGCGCGACGGTGCTGCCCGTGCTCGCGAAGACCTACTGGAAGCAGGTCCTGGCGGTGGTCGTGATCGCCCTGCTGGTCCGGAGGTGGCTCAGGCGCTGAGCCGGGGGCCACGTCGCCAGCGGGACATCCTTGCGTCACAAGGTAGCCATCCACTACCTTGTGACGCATGACAGAGCCGGTCCGCGAGTCCTCCGCCCTGACGCAGCTGCGTCGCGGAGTGCTCGAGCACTGCGTCCTGGCCCTGCTCGAGTCCGGTGAGCGCTACGGCTACGACCTGGTGGGCGAGCTCTCCGCAGCCGGGCTGGTGGCGAGCGAGGGCACGATCTACCCGCTGCTCAGCCGGCTGCGCAAGGGTGGGCTGGTCGCCACGACGTGGCGCGACTCCCCGGACGGTCCCCAACGGCGCTACTACTCCGCGACGCCCGAGGGCAGCGCAGCCCTGGCCGACTTCCGCGCCTCGTGGCAGGCCTTCCGCAGCTCCGTCGACACCATCTTGGCAACTGAGAGGAACCGGTCATGATGTCCACGCTCCAGCACCCGCTCGTCCTCGACTACCTCACACGGCTCGAGGCCGCAGCCGTGAGCCTGCCACCGGACGCCCGCGCCGAGCTGGTCACCGACCTCGGCGCCCACATCGAGGAGGCAGCGAGCCACACCGACGGCTCGGACGACTCCATCCGCGCGGTGCTCGACCGCCTCGGACCACCCGAGGAAGCGGCCCGTGAGGCCGGCGCGACGGCCGGGGGTCCGGCCCCGACCGCCCTCCCCCCGGCACCAGGCGCGGCAACGCTCGAGATGTGGGCACTCGCCCTGCTCGTGGGCTCGGTGGTGATGTGCGTGAGCATCGTCCTCATCCCGCTGGCGCCACTGGCGCTGATCACCGGGCTGGTGCTGCTCTTCGTCTCCCAGCGCTGGTCGCTCAGGGACAAGCTGCTGGGCCTGGCGGCCTACGGGATCGGTGGACCGTTGGCCCTCGTCGCGGGGGGGTCCGGGGCGGGGGGGGGG
>JAJPEO010000140.1 GCA_021166815.1 Nocardioides sp. | reverse complement strand
GCTCGAGGGTGCCGACACCCTCGTCGGGGCGGGTGTGGAAGGAGCCGACGTGGAGCTCGTAGATGACCAGCTCGTGGTGACCGGGGAGCTGGAAGTCGTCGCCCTGCCAGTCAAAGGCCGCGTGGTCGTGGACGACGCCGTTGCCGACCGAGCTCGTCACCTCGAAGGCGCGCGGGTCGATGCGGTGGAGCAGCTCCTCGCCGTTGCGGAGGACGAACTTGTACTCGTCGCCGGCCTTCGCCTCGGCCACGAGCGCCGACCACACGTCGTCCTCGCGCGTGAGCGGGTGCGCGTCGTCGGACCAGTCGTTGAAGGTGCCGGTCACCCAGACCTGCTCGGCGTGCGGGGCCCAGACGGCGAACTCCACACCGTGATCGGTCGGGACGGCGCCCAGGGTCGACATGCCGGTCACTGTACGGGCGGCGTGCCCTCGACCTCGGCCAGGGCCTCGGCCTGGATGCGGTCGAACTGCGCGGTCATCGCCACGGCGAGCGCCTGGGCTCCCTGCAGCGGGCGCACCATCACCATGAAGTCGACGATCTTGCCCTCGTCGTCGACGGTGAGGAAGTCGCAGCCGTTGACGAGCCTGCCGTCGACGGTGGTCTCGAAGACCAGCGCGGAGTCCCGGCCACCCACGTCGTTGATCTCCCGGACGTAGCGGAAGTCCTCGAACACCCGCAGCACACCGCGCAGGATCGCCGCGGTGATCGGCTTGCCCTCGTACGGCTTGAAGGCGACGGGGCTGGTGAAGCGGACGTCGTCGGCGAGCAGGTCCTCGACGGCCTGCAGGTCACGGGCCTCGACGGCCGCACGGAACTCACGCATGGGGTGGACGCTACCCGCGTGGTCCGTACGGCCGTCGTGGCAGTGGGGTGTGTCAGGCGACGAGGTCCGAGGTGCGCCAGGCGTTGTAGCCGCCGAGCACGTCCGACACGTCGGGGACGCCGGCCGCGCGCAGCACGCTCGCGCCGACGCTGGAGCGCCAGCCGCCCGCGCAGTAGACGATCACCGGCTTGGACGCGTCGACCTCGTCGATGCGCCGGGCCAGCTCGGGCAGCGGGATGTTGCGCGCGCCCGGGATCATGCCGTCGGCGACCTCGCCGACGTTGCGCACGTCGATGACCTCGATCTCGCCGGCGGCGATCGCCTCGGCGGCCTGGTTGATCGTGAGCCGGCTGGCCTGCTCCACGTCGGACTCGTGGGAGAGCAGGTAGTCCTCGACGTCGGCGACGTAGCCGACGACCTTGTCGAAGCCGATGCGGGCCAGTCGCATCGCGACGTCCTGCTCCTCGCCCTCGTCGGCCATCACGACGATCTGCTGGTCGGGGGTGAAGACCATGCCCGCGGTCTCGGCCATGCGACCGTCGGCGGGGACGCTCAGCGCGCCGCGCAGGTGACCGGCGGAGAACTCCACGGCCGTGCGGGCGTCGTGCACGACGGCACCCGCGGCCACGGCCTCGGCGACCTGGTCGGCCGTGAGGGCCGGGATCGCGGCGTCGAGCTCGCGCAGGTCGCGCTGCTGCTTGTTGAGGGTGGCGTTGTAGACGAAGTAGGCCGGGGCGGACGGCTGGCCCTCGGTGACCACGTCGACGAACTCCTGCTCGCTCATCGGCTGGCAGGCGTAGTTGAACCTGCGCTGCTCACCGATGGTCGACTGGCGCTCGGTCGAGAGGTTCTTGCCGCAGGAGGAGCCGGCGCCGTGCGCGGGGAAGACGCGGACGTCGTCGTGGAGGCCCATCAGCTTGTTCTGCACCGAGTTGTAGAGCATCTTGCCGAGCTCCTCGGCGGTCACGCCGACCGAGGCGAGCAGGTCGGGGCGGCCCACGTCGCCGATGAACAGCGCGTCGCCGGTGAGGACGCCGTACGCGACCTCGTCGTCGGCGTGCTCGTAGACCAGGACGCTGACCGACTCGGGGGTGTGGCCGGGCGTGGCCATGATCTCCAGGGTCACGTCGCCGAGGCTGATCCGCTCACCGTCGACCAGCGGGCGGAACTCGAACTCGGGGCTGGCGGCCTCGCCGTAGCCGATCCAGGCGCCGGTCTCGCGGGCCAGCTCGAGGTGGCCGGACACGAAGTCGGCGTGGAAGTGGGTGTTGATGACGCCGACGATCTCGAGGCCGCGGGCCCGGGCGTCGTCGAGGTACTCCGACACGTCGCGGCGCGGGTCGACGACGACGGCGCGACCGCTCGACTCGTCGCCGATGAGGTACGAGGCCTGGGAGAGGCAGTCGACGTAGTACTGGGTGAACTGCATGGAGAGGCTCCTTTGCCGGGTTCGGGGCGAACCTCCCGGGGGGCACCGACGGGGGAACCGGTATCCCCCCGGGGGGTTCTGTGTCCGACCGTAGCAAACCCCCCGGGGGGATGCAATATTCCGGCCTGCCCCACCCCGTCTCAGGCCTCCGGGACCAGCAGCCTTCCGCGCGCGAGCAGGCGCAGCGTGGCCCCGAGGACGGCCAGCACCACCAGGCTCGCCCAGGCGAGCAGCGTCGCCGCGACCACCTCGTACGGCCACGTGCCGCGGGCGCCCGCCATCGCCACCGCGGCGGCGGCCACGGCTGCGAACGGGAAGGTGTAGGCCCACCAGGGCACGCCGAACGGAGCTGTCCTCAGCCGACGCCACTGCGCGAGGACCAGCACCAGGAACATCACGCTCGCGGCGTACAGCACCCGCGGGACCGGGCCGTCAAGATCACCCGTGAGCGAGTGCCACGACAACAGCGCGACCGAGGGCGGTGCGATGAAGACCGCCCAGGTGGGCAACAGCTTCGGCGGGAACACCTGGTCGTGCGTCAGCACCCGCTCGAGCACCAGCGGCAGCAGGGCGATCCAGAAGACCACGCCCACGCCGAAGGCGAACCAGCCGAGGTCCACATCGCCGATCGTCGGCGCGGCCAGGGGCGTGACGACGTTGCCGACGACCGGGATGAACCACGCCGGCGTGATGTGGCCGGCGCCGATGTCGGGACGGGTGGACCACTCCGACAGCACCCAGACCGTCGCGATCAGGTGACCCACCGCGCCGATCCACCACAGGCCCGTGGCGACCGGTTCGTTGACGTCCTGCGCGGCCGTCGCGACCACGAGGATCGCGATGGTGACGGTCGGGACGAACGCGATGCGCATCGGGTGGCGCAGCTCGGCCGCTGCCGCGTGGGGGTGGGTCACCCACTTGGCGACGTACGCGCCCGCCACGACGACCATCGCGACCACCGCGAGGCCCAGGAAGACGAGCGCGACCCACTCGGGGACCGCCCAGACCAGCGATGCGCGGCGCCAGGCCAGGGCGGTGCCCCCGAGGCCCATGACGGCGGCGAACAACGGCACCGGGAGGTGTGCGAGTGACTGCCGGTGGGTGGTCTCGGTCATCGTCGTGGGAGCCTTTCCGTTGATACCCCGCGGGGTATCAACAAGGCTAGGTCGTCAGCTCCGGGCCCGCGTAGGGGCTTTGGTCCTCGCCCTGTCGCCGACGGGTGGCGTGTGCCATGTTGGCGCCCATGGAGCAGCCCTTCCGCACGATCATCGAGCCCTTCCGGATCCACTCCGTCGAGCCGATGCGGATGACCACCGCCGCGGAGCGCCGCGAGCACGTGGCCGCCGCCGACTACAACCTCTTCCAGCTGCCCGCGCGCGACGTGCTGATCGACCTGCTCACCGACTCCGGCACCGGCGCGATGTCGCGCGACCAGTGGGCGGCCGTGCAGCACGGCGACGAGTCCTACGCCGGCTCGCCGTCCTACTTCGTCTTCCGCGACGCCGTACGCCGCCTGTTCGACTTCGAGCACATCATCCCCGTGCACCAGGGGCGGGCGGCCGAGCGCATCCTGTTCTCGGTGCTGGGCGGCCCGGGCAAGGTCGTGCCCAACAACACCCACTTCGACACCACCCGCGCCAACGTCGAGGCCACCGGCGCCGAGGCGGTCGACCTCGTGATCGCCGAGGGTCGCGACCCGCAGTCGCAGCACCCGTTCAAGGGCAACATGGACCTCGCGGCCCTCGAGGAGCTCCTGACCACGCGCGGCGACGACGTGCCGTGCGTGATGGTGACCATCACCAACAACTCCGGCGGCGGGCAGCCGGTGTCGCTGGAGAACCTGCGCGGCGTACGCGCCCTGTGCGACCGCTTCGGCAAGCCGCTGTTCCTCGACGCCTGCCGCTTCGCGGAGAACGCCTGGTTCATCCGCGAGCGCGAGGAGGGCCAGGGCGAGCGCGACGTCGTCGACATCGTCCGCGATGTCACCGGCCTGGCCGACGGCGTCACGATGAGCGCCAAGAAGGACCCGCTCGGCAACATCGGCGGCTGGCTGGCGCTGGCCGACGACGACCTGGCCCAGCAGTGCCGCAACCTGGTGATCCTCACCGAGGGCTTCCCGACGTACGGCGGCCTGGCCGGTCGCGACCTCGAGGCGCTGGCGCAGGGGCTCAGCGAGGTCGTCGAGCACGACTACCTGCGCTACCGGATCACCTCGACCGCCTACCTCGGCCGCGCCCTGGCCGAGCGCGGCATCCCGGTGCTCAGCCCGTTCGGTGGCCACGCGATCTACATCGACGCCCGCGCCCTGCTCCCCCACCTCGACCCGCTGGAGTACCCCGGCCAGTCGGTCGCCGTCGCGCTCTACGAGATCGGCGGCATCCGCAGCTGCGAGATCGGCACGGCGATGTTCGGCCGCCAGCCCGACGGCTCGGAGAAGCCCGCCGCGATGGACCTCGTCCGCCTGGCCATCCCCCGGCGCACCTACACGCAGAGCCACATCGACTACGTCATCGAGGTCTGCGAACGCATCCTCGACCTCGCGCCCTCGCTGCCCGGCTACCGGATCGTCGAGGAGCCGCCCGCGCTGCGGCACTTCACGGCGAAGTTCGCGCCGCTGGCCTGACGGGCGCGGCCGGCTGCCCCGGCGTAAGGGGCTTGGTCGGCTTCCCCGC
>JAJPEO010000132.1 GCA_021166815.1 Nocardioides sp. | reverse complement strand
CGATCGCCTCGGGGTCCTCCGCCCCGGGACGCCCGACGGTCTCCTGCTGCACGTCGGTGCGCACCACCGGGCGGGCACGCAGCAGGTCCTCGTCGGACAGGCCGGCGAGGTCGCTCGCGGCGGCGCCCCACTCGAGGATCGCGGGGCCGATGGGCTGCTCGACGTCGTACGGCCACTCCTGCAGGTCGTGGCGACCGGAGCCGCCGCACCGCACGTTGATCCAGCCGAACCCAACGGCCGTGATCCCCTCCTGCTCCAGCCACGACAGCCAGGTGTCGTAACGAGCGGCGTACTCCGGACCGCCGTGGTGACCGCTGTCCTTGAGCCAGAGCTCGACGTACGCGGCCGCGTCGAGGGTCTCGCGCTGCACCACCAGGGCGTCGCAGTCCGGTCGCAGCCACCCCGCCAGCCGCTCGTCCCACGGCTGGTCCGCGCGGATCGCCCAGTTGGCCAGCACCTGCAGCCACCCGCCCTCGGTGAGGTGGTCGGGGCCGGTGCGGACGATGTGCTCGACCACGCGGTCCCCGGGCAGACCCGAGTCGCGGTAGACGAGCCGCTCGCCCGTCGCCGGCGAGATGACGAAGGGCGGGTTGGTCGCGATCAGGTCGAACGCCTCGCCCGCGACCGGTTCGAAGAAGGAACCGTCCCTGACGTCGACGTCGGCGCCGTTGAGCGCGGCGTTGAGGCGGGTCATCCACAGCGCCCGCGGATTGACGTCGGTGGCGACGACCCGGTCGGCGTGCCCGGCGAGGTGCAGCGCCTGCACGCCGCAGCCCGTGCCGAGGTCGAGCGCCGAGCCGACCGGCTCGCGCAGGGTCAGCTGGGCCAGCGACGTCGAGGCCGACGAGATGCCGAGCACGTGCTCCGCACCCACGGCCACCGGCGCCCCGTCCAGGCCGGGGGTCAGGTCGGAGACGACCCACAGGTCGCGGTCCTCGGTGGCGTAGGGGCGGCAGTCCAGCCGGGCCCCCACCTCGCCGACGGTCTGCTCCAGCAGGCCCGCGACCGCGAGCCGGTCGACGAGTCCGGGCAACGCCCGGTCGGCCTCGTCGTGGCTGACCGGGGTCTGGAGCAGGAAGAGCCGGATCAGGGTGTCCAGCGCGTCCCCCGACCCCGTACGCCGCAGCCCCGGCATCGTCTCGTTGCGCGCCAGCGCGCCGTGCGCCTGCTCGCCGAGACGTTCGGCGACCCGGTCGTAGGTGAAGTCGGCGGCGAGCAGCGCCTCGCGCAGCGGCACGGTGAAGTCCATGGGGCAAGCGTCGCAGACGCCCCGCACGCCCTCGGCGGTCCTGCCCCGCACGAACGACTGCGGCCGCGTGCCGGACCCCGAGGGGTTCCAGGACACGCGGCCGCAGTCTGGTCAGCTCACGGCGAGCGGAGCCCGGTCAGGCGTGGTGCTCCGCGAAGGCGCTCGAGCCGCTGTTGTCGCCGTCGTCGGCGATGACGGTCTCGCGCCGCTTGGAGACGACGATCGCGACCGCGATGATCGCGACCGCCACGAGGGCGATGGCGATGCGGGCCGGGTCGTTCTCGTCCTTGCCCATGCTCAGCGACACGACGGCGCTGGCGATGAGCAGGGAGACGAGGTTCATCACCTTGATCAGCGGGTTGATCGCCGGGCCGGCGGTGTCCTTGAACGGGTCACCGACGGTGTCACCGATGACGGTCGCGGCGTGGGCTTCGGAGCCCTTCCCGCCGTGGTGACCGTCCTCGACGAGCTTCTTGGCGTTGTCCCACGCGCCACCCGCGTTGGCCAGGAACACGGCCATCAGGGTGCCCGTGCCGATCGCACCGGCGAGGAAGCCAGCCAGCGCCGTCACACCGAGGCCGAAGCCGACGGCGATCGGGGCGAAGACGGCCAGGAGGCCGGGGGTGATCAGCTCGCGCAGCGAGTCGCGGGTGACGATGTCGACGACCTTGCCGTACTCCGGACGGCCGGTGCCCTCCATGATCCCGGGGATCTCGCGGAACTGGCGGCGCACCTCGAACACGACCGCGCCGGCCGCGCGGGCGACGGCGTTGATCGCCAGGCCCGAGAAGAGGAACACCACGGCCGCACCGAGCAGCACGCCGACCAGGACGGCCGGGTTGTAGACGAACAGCTGGCTGAAGTCGAAGTCCGAACCCGACTCCGCGACCGCCTCGACGACCGAGGTGGCGTACGAGCCGAACAGCGCGGTCGCGGCCAGCACGGCCGTCGCGATCGCGATGCCCTTGGTGATGGCCTTGGTGGTGTTGCCGACCGCGTCGAGCTCGGTGAGGATCTGCGCGCCCTCGGGGCTCACGTCGCCGGACATCTCGGCGATGCCCTGGGCGTTGTCGGAGACCGGGCCGAAGGTGTCCATCGCGACGATGACACCGACGGTGGTGAGCAGACCACAGCCCGCGAGGGCCACGGCGAACAGCGAGACCGTCAGGGTCGCGCCACCGAGCAGGAAGCCGCCGAACACCGCGGCGCCGATGACCAGCGTGGTGTAGACCGCGGACTCGAAGCCGACGCTGAGGCCGGACAGGATCACGGTGGCGGCACCGGTCAGCGACGTCTTGGCGACGTCCTTGACCGGCCGGTACTCGGTCCCGGTGTAGTAACCGGTCAGCGCGAGGATTCCCGCGGCCATGACGACGCCGATGACGACGGCTGCCGACGCGACCAGGCGCGGGTCGCCCTCGGCACCGGCCATGTCGAGGCCGGTGACGTTGTCGAAGCCGGCGAACGACGACGGGAGGTAGAGGTACGACAGGATCACCGACGCGACCGCGCCGACGGCGGCGGAGATGTAGAACGCACGGTTGATCGTGGTGAGGCCGTT
>JAJPEO010000131.1 GCA_021166815.1 Nocardioides sp. | reverse complement strand
GGCGTGACCCCGGCGCGCCTGCTCTCCGACCAGGGACTGCTCGGGCCGACGACGTCCCTCGTCCACGCCACGCACCTCACTGACGAGGACGTCGACGTGATCGGTGCGTCCAGCAGCTTCGCGGCGTTCTGCCCGACCACCGAGCGCGACCTCGGCGACGGGACCGGTCCCGGACGGCGGCTGCGCGCGGCAGGGGCGCGCCTGACGCTGGGCAGCGACAGCCACGCCGTCATCGACCCGTTCGAGGAGATGCGGGCCCTCGAGCTCGACGAACGGCTGGCCTCGCAGACGCGGGGCCTGTGGGGCGCCACCGAGCTGTTCACCGCGGCGACGACCGACGGCCACGAGTCGCTCGGCTGGGCCGATGCCGGGCGTATCGCCGTGGGCCAGCGGGCCGACCTCGTCGTGCTCGACCCGTCCTCGGTCCGCACGGCCGGGACCGGGTGCAGCCTCGAGACGGTGGTGTTCGCCGCGGTCGCCGAGGACGTGCAGCGGGTGATGGCCGACGGCCGCTGGATCGCCGACAACGAGGACCGCCCGATCATCGCGCGCGAGCTCGACCACGCGATCGGCCGGATCTGGGAGGACCTCGAGTGAGCGCCACCGTCATCACCGGCATCGGTGAGCTCGTCACCAACGACCCGGCCCGAGAGGGCCTGGTCGGGCTGGTCACGGACGCTGCCGTGGTGATCGAGGGGAGCAGGGTCGCGTGGGTCGGGCCTGCCGCCGAGGCGCCGACCGCCGACACCCACGTCGACGCCGGTGGCCGCGCGGTCATCCCCGGGTTCGTCGACTCCCACTCCCACCTCGTGTTCGCGGGCGACCGGGCGGCGGAGTTCGCGGCCCGGATGACAGGGGAGCCGTACACCGCCGGCGGCATCCGCACCACGGTCGCGGCGACCCGCGCCGCGACCGACGAGCAGCTCACCTCCCACGTCGCCCGCCTCGTTGTCGAGATGCGGCGCCAGGGCACGACGACGGTGGAGATCAAGAGCGGCTACGGCCTGTCGGTGGTGGACGAGGCGCGCAGCCTTGCGGTGGCCCGCCTGTTCACCGACGCGACGACCTTCCTCGGGGCACACGTCGTGCCGGCCGACACCGACCCCGACGCCTACGTCGCCCTCGTCACCGGGCCGATGCTCGACGCCGCCGCGCCGCACGCCCGCTGGATCGACGTCTTCTGCGAGGAGGGGGCCTTCTCGGTCGACCAGGCGCGCGCCGTCCTCGCCGCCGGCGCCGCCCATGGGCTCCGCGGCCGGCTGCACGCCAACCAGCTGACGTACGGCGGAGGCGTCCTGCTCGCGGCCGAGCTCGGGCTCGTGGCGGTCGACCACTGCACGTTCCTGTCCGACGCCGATGTCGAGGCGCTGAGCGACTCGGGCACGATCGCGACGCTGCTGCCGGGCGTGGAGTTCTCCACCCGCCAGCCCTACCCCGACGCTCGGCGGCTCCTCGACGCCGGTGTCCGCGTCGCCCTGGCGAGCGACTGCAACCCCGGCTCCTGCTTCACCTCGTCGGTGCCGCTGTGCATCGCCTTGGCCGTGCGCGAGATGCGCATGAGCCCCGCCGAGGCGCTGCACGCCGCGACGGCGGTGGGGGCGGCGGCGCTGGACCGCGACGACGTCGGCGTCCTCGCGCCCGGCAAGCAGGCGGACCTGGTGCTCCTCGACGCCCCGTCGTACCTCCACCTCGCCTACCGCCCGGGCGTCCCGCTCGTCACCGGTGTGTGGCAGGCCGGCCGTCCCGTCCTCTGAGGCGCAACCGCCTGGGCCCGGCGTGCGTCACACCAGCATGTCCACACGCATGGCCCTCGCCGGCCTCGTCGCCGCGCTGGTGCTGACCGGTTGCGCGTCCCCGTCGGACGAGACCCCGTCGGAGCCGCCCTCGGCCTCCCCGACGGCACCTTCCTCGCCCACGCCCACCACCACTCCCCGAGCCCAGCGCCGATGGGTGATCGACGCCGTCGGGGTGCACGTGCGCGACGTGCGCGAGTGGTACGCCGAGCAGGGGGTCGAGGTCGCCGTCGAGGTGGTCCGCGACTGCCGGTTGCTGCGCGGCGTCGTCATCGCGCAGGACCCCGCGCCGCGCACCAGGATCGCGGTCGGCGACTCGATCACCGTGACCGTGGGCCAAGCCCCCTTCGACGAGGACTGCGTGCCGCCGCCGGCGCGCCCCGCCGCCCGCGCGTTCTACTCGTGGTCGCTCGGTCAGCGCGCGGCGCCGGAGTTCGCACCCCGGGTCCGGGTGCTGCAGGGCAACGAGGAGGTCAGGGTGCTGGACGCTGCCGAGGCCGCGCAGCGCGCCTCGTGGATGCTCCCGCCGTACGCCGAGCGGGTCGAGACCAACCTCCTCGACTGGATGGCCGACGAACCGCTGCTGCAGCACTCGACGAGCCTGAGCCCGTACTGCCTCGTCCGCACGGAGCCGCTGCCCGGCGACCTCGTCGACCGGTTGTGGTGGTCGTCGGTCCTCAACACGACCTCCGCCGACTCGTGCATGGACATGGGCGCGGTGCAGGTGTGGGTCGACGGCCAGGGCCGCATCGACGCGGTCAACCACCTCAGCGGGGCGCCGTGACCCCGGCGGGACCATCGGCGCGTCGGACAGGACGAACTCGGTGCCGCCGTGGGACTCCCCGCCCACTGGGCGGTGCCCCGGGCACTTCCTCCTGTCCGACGCGCCGGAGGGAGCGGGCACACTGGCCCCGTGGCCCCCGATGACTTCCGCTGCTCGTTCGCCAGCCTCGCCGACGGCGAGCCGATGGTGGGGACCGCGCCGACGGAGCAGGCGTACGTCTTCGTCGAGTCGCCCGGACCCTGGGGCCACGACGCGGTCGCCGAGAACCGGCTGCCCCAGGACGTGCGCGAGCACCTGCAGCGGCTCGACCTCAAGGTGTTCGTGATCCGACGCCACACCCCCTCCAAGGGCGCGGGGACGCGCGTCTTCCACGCCCGGCGCAGCGCCTCCGGCTTCGAGGTCCGTACGGCACACCTCGCCGATCCCGCCGACCTGCTCGCCCTCGACCTGGCCGCCCCCGGCGACGACCTGGTCCCGCATGACGGCCCACTGTGGCTGGTGTGCACCAACAGCAAGCGCGACCGTTGCTGTGCGCTGGCGGGTCGCCCGGTCGTGCGGGCGCTGGAGGAGCGCTGGCCGGAGGACACCTGGGAGGTGAGCCACCTGGGCGGGCACCGCTTCGCCGCCACGATGATGGCGCTGCCGTCGGGCTGGGTGCTGGGACGGCTCGACGACTCCACGGCGCTGGCGTCGGCCGAGGCGCTGCTGCGAGGCGACGTGCCGGTGCAGTGGTGTCGCGGTCGGGCCGGACTGACCGGCGCCGAGCAGGTGCACGAGCTCCACGTGCTGGGCGGGGGGAGCCCGGACGCGAGGGTCGTGGCCGAGCCGGGTCCGGTGCGTCGCCAGTCGTGCGGCGACCTCAAGGAGAAGTCGACGACGACCTATCGGGTCCTGCCCGGCTAACGTCAGCCCAGGCGCCTCTGGAGGCGGTCGTGGGCCAGCTCGGCGTCGACGCGCTCCTTGGCGGCGTCGGCCGCCGCGTCGATGGCGTCGACCTGGGCCGTGGTGTGCTCGGCCGAGACGGCGAGCTGCTCGGACTGCAGGGCGACGATGTCGCGCTCCAGGAGGGCGAACTCCTCCGACGCCCGGCCGACCTCGTCGTAGCCGGCCCGCTGCTCGAGCAGCTCCTCGAGCCGGGTGAGGATGTCGTCCTGCTGGGCGCGCAGCTGTTGGACCCGGTCCATGGCCGCACCGGCCGCGTCGGCGGCGGCGTGGGCCTCCTCGAGCTCGCGCTCGAGGTCGTCGCGCGCCTCGGTGACGCGCTCGTCCTCGCGGACGGGCCCGACGAAGGAGCCGTGCTCCCGCCCGCCGTCCCGGCCGCGGTCCTTGCCGCCGTCCCGGCCGCGGTCCTTGTCGCCGTCCCGGTCCTTGCCGGGACCGGGGCCGTCGTTCCGGCCGCCATCGGTCGGTCCCGGAGTCGGCACGGCCGGGACGGGCGGCTCCTGCGAGCCGCGGGTGGCGCCGGTCAGCTCGTGGAGCGCGGTGGCCAGCGCCTTGCCGGCCTCGTTGCGTGCCTCGCGGGCCTGGCGCAGCAGGTCCAGGCAGTGGAGGTAGTCGGTGCGCCGGCGGTTCCAGCGCTCGGTCTCCTCGGGGTCGCGCCCGGGCACGTCGGGCAGGCGCGGGGGGTGGATCCTGCCGTCGTGCATCTCGAGGTCGCGCCTGCGCCCGACACGCTCGATCGCGGCGAGGTCGTCGACGTAGGTCTCCAGGGCGTCGGCCCAGGCCCGGATCGCGCGGACCGAACCACGCGTCGCGGCGCGGTGCTCCTCGGCCAGGTCGCGGTTGCGGGCCCCGCGCTCGCGCATCGAGTCCGCTGCCTGCCCCTTGGCCTGCTCGGGGTCGAGCCCGGCGAGCCGGGCGAACACGTCGCGGGCGCCGGCGAGCTCGACGGCCAGCTTGCCGAGGGAGTCGGCGGA
>JAJPEO010000108.1 GCA_021166815.1 Nocardioides sp. | reverse complement strand
ACACCGACGTGCTGCTGCAGGTGCTCGAGGGCGAGGGGTTCGCCGAGCCCAACCCGCGCCCGATGTTCCCCAATCCGCCCGGCCTGCTGCGCATCGAGCCGCACTCGCCCGGCCTGCGCCGGCGCATGTGGTGGGGCGCCGCCTCCGACGCCACGGCCCGCTGGGCAGCGGAGAAGGGGATGCACCTGATGAGCTCGACGCTCAAGGCGGACGAGACCGGTGAGCCCTTCCACGTCCAGCAGCGCAAGCAGATCGAGGTCTTCCGCGAGGCGTGGGCGGCCGCCGGCCACGACTGGGAGCCGCGCGTCTCGGTGAGCCGCTCGATCATGCCGATCACGACCGACCTCGACCGCGCGTACTTCGGCCACGAGGGGACCAGCCGCGACCAGTTCGGCAACATCGAGGCCAACCTCCGCGCCGTGTTCGGACGGACGTACGCCGCCGAGCCGGACCAGCTCGTCGCCGAGCTCGCCGAGGACGAGGCCATCGCCGCCGCCGACACCCTGCTGCTCACCGTCCCCAACCAGCTCGGGGTGGACTACAACGCCCACATCCTGGAGTCGGTCCTGACCCACGTGGCCCCGGATCTGGGCTGGCGCTGAGGCCTCGCACCCGCTGGAGCGGTGAGTGAGCCACCTTTCCGGCTCTGTGAATGTGGCTCACCCACCGCGACCCCGCCGGGTCGGGGTGGCGCGCCCGGAGAGCGGTGAGCCAGCCACATCTCCCGGCGTGGGAATGTGGCTCACTCACCGCTCCCGGCGGCGGTGCGGGGCGTGGCTCAGTGGGCGAGCTTGAGCCCGATGACACACGCGACGATGCCCAGGATCAGCAGGACCTTGACCAGCGAGGCCGGCTCGTCGCCGACGGCCATGGACCAGGCCACCGTCACCGAGGCGCCGATGCCCACCCACACGGCGTACGACGTCCCGACCGGAAGCGTGCGCATCGCCCAGGCGAGGCCGGCCATCGAGACCGCCGCCGCCGCGAGGAACACGACCGAGGGGCCGAGGCGCGTGAAGCCCTCCGAGCGACCCAGGGCCACCGCCCACACCGCCTCGAACAGGCCGCTGACGACCAGGACGATCCATGCCATGACGAGCTCCCGTGGTCGCCGTCTTGTCGCTGACCGGGTACGGCGCCGCTCGTCCGGGGGACGCCGTGGCGGGTCCCTGCGCTCAGGCTGTCACAGGGCCTTGCGCATGACCACCCGGGGGAAGCCGCCGGAGACGCCGGTGGTGTCGCTGGCCTTGGTGAAGCCGGCGTCCTCGAACAGCTTGCGGGTGCCGACGTAGGCCATGGTCAGGTCGACCTTGCGGCCCTGGTTGTCGACGGGGTAGCCCTCGACGGCGGGGGCTCCGCACCGGGCGGCGTACGCGACCGCGCCGGCGAGCAGGGCGTGGGAGATGCCGTGCCCGCGGTGCCCCGGACGCACCCGGATGCACCAGATCGACCACACGGGCAGGTCGTCCACGCGGGGGATCGTCGTCGACCTTGCGAAGGGCAGGTCCGCGCGCGGCGCGACCGCGGCCCAGCCGACCACGTCGCCGGAGGCGTCGTACGCCAGCACGCCCGGCTTGGTCCGGCGTCGGGTCAGGGCCTCGACGAGGTCGGCGCGGTCGGTGCCTCGCAGGGCGGTGTTCTCCTTCGCCGGGATGCGGTGGCTCAGGCACCAGCAGACGTTGGAGTCGGGGTTCTTCGGGCCGACCATCGTGCGCACGTCCTCGAAGCGCGCGTGCGTGGCCGGGTGCACCTCGATGCCGTCTCGGCGGACCAACGCCATGGATCCACGGTAGGGAGGTCAGGAGCCGGTGTCACCCAGCAGGTCGCCGGAGGCCGCGATGGCGCTGAGGATGCGGTGGCACGTGTAGGTCGCGCTGGCCTCGCCGAGGCGTGAGGCGATCTCGATGATCCAGTAGAGGTCCGCTGCCCGCGCGCGGCGTCGCAGCGTCTCGACGTCGGCCTGCTCGGCGGGCGGCAGCCACCGGTTCATCGCCTCCAGCAGGGCGGTCGAGAACACCGAGTCGGGTCGCTCGCGGACCTGGTGGCCGGCGTCCTCCATGGGGTGCCCGGCGTGGGCGAACTCCCAGTCGATCAGGCCGGTGATGACGCCCGTGGCCGGGTCGCACATCACGTTGCGGGGGGAGAGGTCGCCGTGGACCAGGCACGCCCGGGGCGCGGCGGCGAGGATCGCGTCGGCCTCGGCGCAGACCCGGCGGAGCCTGGCCAGGGCGGGCGCGCCGAGGTCGGCGAGCGGTGCCCGCCCCGACCACAGGTCGAGCCACGTCACCAGGGACTCCGAGCCGGGCTGCCACACCCGGCGGCCGAGGCTGTAGTCCAGGAAGTCGCCGGGGCCGGTCATGGCGATGCCGCTCATGCGGCCGAGTGCCTCGCCCAGCGACCTGCCCAGCCGGGCGGCGACGTGGTCGTCGCAGGTGGCCAGGACGTCGTCGAGCACGACGCCGGGCACCACCGAGGTGACGACGAGGCCGTCGGTCCCCGCCTCCGGTCCACGGACCTCGAGCAGCTCGGGTGCCGGGACCAGGCCCCTCACCAGCATCAGCACGGACGCGTGGACGCCGGGTGCCTCGGGGCCGCGGTGCCGGGCGCCGTAGACGCGCAGGATCACCTCGCGTCCCTCCGGCGTCGTCGCGCGGAACACCTCGTGCGAGTTCCCGCCCACCACCGTGCGGACGTCCCGGTAGCCGGCGACGTCGGGCACCCCGGGGGCGTCGGTCAGCATGGTCTCCACGAGTCCACTGTGTCGCAGTGCCGCCGCGGGCGGCAGGGGCGAAGGTCAGGTCTGCTTGGCGACCAACGTCAGGACGTCGTACGTCGCGACCGGCTGATCGTCCTGGTTGGTGACGACCGCGTCCCACCTCACCTCGCCGTAGTCGGCCGAGCTGCGCGGGGTGACCTGCTTGACCGTGAGGGTCACCCGGATGGAGTCGCCCGCCTTGACGGGGGTGAGGAACCGCAGGTTGTCCACCCCGAAGTTGGCGAGGACGGGCCCGGGGTCGGGGTCGACGAAGAGGCCGGCGGCCAGCGAGACGATGAGGTAGCCGTGGGCCACGATGCCGCCGAAGAGCGGGTTCGCGGCGGCGGCCTCGGGGTCGGTGTGGGCGTAGAACGTGTCCCCGGTGAACTCGGCGAAGTGGTCGATGTCGGCCAAGGAGACCTCGCGCAGGCCGGACCGGATCGTGTCGCCGACGCGCAGCGTCGCGAGGGAGTGGCGGAACGGGTGCTCCTCGGTCTCGGTGCGCGTCGCGCCCTTGGTCCAGCGGCCGGTGATGGCCGTGACCATGTCGGGGGAGGCCTGGATCGCCGTGCGCTGCATGTGGTGCAGCACCCCGCGTACGCCGCCGAGCTCCTCACCGCCGCCGGCCCGGCCCGGTCCGCCGTGGACCAGCACGGGCAGGGGCGAGCCGTGGCCGGTGGACTCGCGGGCGTCGTCGCGGTCGAGGACGAGCAGCCGGCCGTGCCAGGGGGCGACGCCGAGCACCAGGTGGCGGGCGACGCCGGGGTCGTGGGTGACGACCGACCCGACGAGCGAGCCCTTGCCGCGGGCGGCCAGGGCGACGGCGTGGTCGAGGTCGCGGTAGCCGATGAGCGTGCTCACCGGGCCGAACGGCTCGACGTCGTGGGGCTCGGTGGCGCCGTCGCGGGCGCGCAGCAGCACCGGGGACATGAACGCGCCGCGCTCGGCGTCGCCGTCGACGAGGTCGACCCGGGTGGGGTCGCCGTAGGTGATGTCGCACGACGCGCGCAGCGCCTCGACGGCCTTGCGGACCTCCTCGCGCTGGGCCAGGGAGGCCAGGGCGCCCATGCGGACCGAGTCGTCGGCGGGGTTGCCGACGGTGATCGCGTCGAGCCGCTCCGCGATCGCGTCGCCGACCCGGTCGAGGAGCGCCTCGGGCACGAGCACCCGCCGGATCGCCGTGCACTTCTGCCCGGCCTTCGCGGTCATCTCGGTGACCACGGCCTTGGCGAAGAGGTCCCACTCCGGGTCGCCCTCGCCCACGTCGGGTCCGAGCACCGAGCAGTTGAGGGAGTCGGCCTCGACCTGCAGGCGCACGCCGCCGTGGAGGACGGAGGGGTGCTGGCGCAGGATGCCGGCGGTGTGGGCCGACCCGGTGAACGCGACCGAGTCCTGCTCGTCGAGGTGGTCCAGCAGCGTGCCGGCCGATCCGCACAGCAGCTGCAGCGACCCCTCCGGGAGGATGCCGGCCTCGATGATGCGGCGTACGGCCAGCTCGGTGAGGTAGGCCGTCTGGCTGGCCGGCTTCACGATCGTGGGCAGGCCGGCGAGGAAGGCGGGGGCGAGCTTCTCGAGCATGCCCCAGACGGGGAAGTTGAAGGCATTGACCTGCACGGCCACGCCGCGCCGCGACGTCCACACGTGCTGGCCGACGAACGTGCCGCCGCGGCCCAGCTGCTCGGGGTCGCCGTCGCAGACGAGGACGTCGTTGGGCAGCTCGCGACGCCCCCGTGAGGCGTAGGAGAACACCGTGCCGATGCCGCCCTCGATGTCGATCATCGAGTCGCGACGGGTCGCGCCGGTGCGCAGGGACAGGGCGTGGAGCTCGTCCTTGTCGGCGTCGAGGGCGGTGGCCAGCTCCTTCAGCAGCAGGGCCCGCTCGTGGAAGGTGAGCTCGCGCACGGCGGGCCCGCCGACGTCCCTGGCGTGGGCGACCATCGCGGCCAGGTCGACACCGCTGCTGGACAAGCGGGCGACCTCGTCACCCGTGGAGGCGTCGAGGAGCGGGTCGCCCTCGGCGTCAGGACTGGTCCAGCGTCCGGCGGCGTAGCTCTCGAGCAGACGGGTCACTGTGCTCCCTCGGGTCGCGACGACAGTGGCGAGCCGCCCGGTTGGCATGCTCGTGTGACGCGTGCCACACTAATAGCAGACCGGTTGGTCAGTAAATGACGAGAAGGAGACCGATGGCGTCCGTCTTCGAGCAGACGATCGCACGCAACGAGCGCATCGAGCCGCGC
The DNA here is from genome assembly GCA_021166815.1 of Nocardioides sp. Lineage (GTDB taxonomy): Bacteria > Actinomycetota > Actinomycetes > Propionibacteriales > Nocardioidaceae > Nocardioides. The sequence goes on along the minus strand of JAJPEO010000108.1, from coordinate 5,247 downwards.
GACGAGATGCCGGACGCCTACCGCGCCACGCTCGTGCGCCAGATCGCCCAGCACGCCCACAGCGAGATCATCGGCATGCAGCCGGAGGGCAACTGGATCTCCCGCGCGCCCAGCCTGCGCCGCAAGCTCGTGCTGCTGGCCAAGGTGCAGGACGAGGCCGGCCACGGGCTCTACCTCTACTCCGCCGCCGAGACCCTCGGGGTCTCCCGCGACGAGCTCGACGAGATGCTGCGCACGGGCCGGCAGAAGTACTCCTCGATCTTCAACTACCCGACGCTGACCTACGCCGACGTCGGCACGATCGGCTGGCTGGTCGACGGCGCCGCGATCTGCAACCAGGTCCCGTTGTGCCGCACGTCGTACGGCCCCTACGGCAGGGCCATGATCCGCATCTGCAAGGAGGAGTCCTTCCACCAGCGGCAGGGCTACGAGCTGCTCATGACGATGATGGGCGGCACCGACGCGCAGCGGGCGATGGTGCAGGAGTCGGTCGACCGGTTCTGGTGGCCCGCGCTGATGATGTTCGGCCCGCCCGACGACGACTCGCCCAACACCGCGCAGTCGATGGCGTGGGGCATCAAGCGCAACACCAACGACGAGCTGCGCCAGAAGTTCGTCGACATGACGGTGCCCCAGGCGAAGGCGCTGGGGGTGACCCTGCCCGACCCCGACCTGGTGTGGAACGAGGAGCGCGGCGCCCACGACTTCGGCCAGCCCGACTGGGAGGAGTTCTGGCAGGTGGTCAAGGGCAACGGGCCCTGCAACGCCCAGCGGCTCGCGCACCGGCGCCGGGCCCACGACGAGGGCGCCTGGGTCCGCGAGGCGGCCAGCGCGTACGCAGCGAGGAGCCAGCATGACTGAGCACGACGAGGCCCGCCCCCGCGCCGGGTGGCCGCTCTACGAGGTCTTCGTCCGCGGCAAGCGGGGGCTCAACCACGTCCACGTCGGCTCGCTCCACGCCGCCGACGACCAGATGGCGCTGCGGCACGCGCGCGACGTCTACACGCGGCGCAACGAGGGGGTCAGCATCTGGGTGGTCCGCTCCGCCGCCATCGTCGCGTCGAGCCCCGACGAGAAGGACTCCTTCTTCGAGCCGAGCGGCGACAAGGTCTACCGGCACCCCACGTTCTACGACATCCCCGACGACGTCCCCCACATGTGAGGTGAGCGTGACCGACCCGACCATCGACCTCCACGACGTCGACTCCGAGCACGACTCCGCGTACGCCGGCCTGCAGGTCAACGACTCCCACTGGGCCTTCGGGACCTCCTTCGAGGACCCGTTGGCAGGGGTGGACACGACCGTCCCGGACGACGTGGACGCGGCGGTGCTGGGGCGCTACGCCATGGCCCTGGGCGACGACGCGCTGGTGCTGTCCCAACGCATCTCCGAGTGGTGCAGCCGGGCGCCCGACCTCGAGGACGACATCGCGCTGGCCAACGTCGCCCTCGACCTGCTCGGCCAGGCCCGACTGCTCCTCGCGCGGGCCGCGAAGGCGGACCCCTCGCTGGCGCCGGTGCTGCCCGAGGGCTCGCCGGTGCCCCCGGAGGACGCGCTCGCCTACTTCCGCGACGCCCACGAGCTGCTCAACGTGCGCCTGGTCGAGGCGGCGGACGAGGACTTCGCCGACGCGGTCGTCCGCATCCTGCTCTTCTCGGTGTGGCGCCTGGAGGTCTGGCAGCGCCTCGTCGCCAGCCGCGACGCCGTGCTGGCGGCCGTCGCCGCGAAGGGGGTCAAGGAGCTGACCTACCACCGCGACTACGCGGCCCGGTGGTTCGTGACCCTCGCCCTCGGCACGACCGAGTCCCGCGGGCGCCTGGAGGCCGCGCTGCTGCGCGCGTGGCCGCTGTGGCCCGAGCTGTGGGCCGCCCACCCGATCGATGTCGCCGCGTCCCGGCAGGGGGTCGGCGTCGACCCGTCGACGGTGCGCGAGTCCGCCGAGGAGGTCCTGGACCGGGTGCTGGCAACCGCCGAGGTGGCCCGGCCCGAGGTGCCCGGCCTGGCCGCGGTCGCGGGGCGTACCGGACGCGACGGCCTGCACACCGAGGCGCTGAGCCGGATGCTCGCGGAGATGCAGTCCGTGGCCCGCGCCCACCCGGAGGGTGCGTGGTGAGGACGATGAAGGTGGCGACCAGGTCCCTCGACCTCGCCCGCCGGGTGGCCGCGCGAGTGACCGACCCCGAGCTGCCCATGCTCACCCTCGCCGACCTCGGGGTGCTCCGTGAGGTCGACGTGGTGGGGGAGCGGCACGTCGTCGTCGACATCACACCCACCTACACCGGCTGCCCGGCGATGGCGACGATGCGCGACGACCTCGTACGCACCCTGGGGGAGGCCGGCTTCGACCGGGTCGAGGTGCGGGTCGTGCTCGACCCGCCCTGGTCGACCGACTGGATCACCCCGCAGGGCCGCGCGGCGCTGGCGGCGGCCGGCATCGCGCCCCCGGGACCGGCGCCCAGCCACGCCGGGCCGATCCCGCTGACGCTGTCCCCGACGGCGCGGCTGGTGCGCTGCCCGTGCTGCGACTCGACCCGGACCGACCTGGTCTCGGAGTTCGGGGCGACCGCCTGCAAGGCGATCTACCGCTGCACGTCCTGCCTGGAGCCCTTCGAGCACGTGAAGGCGATCTGATGGCCTTCCACACCCTCACCGTCCGCGAGGTCCAGCCCCTCACGGCCGACTCGGCGGCCATCACCTTCGACGTCCCCGAGGAGCTGCGCGACACCTACGCCTTCGCGCCGGGGCAGGCGCTGACCCTGCGCAAGGAGGTCGACGGGGTGGAGGAGCGGCGCACGTACTCGATCTGCGCGCCGCTCGGTGCGGCCCCGCGCATCGGCGTGCGCGAGATCCCCGGCGGCCGCTTCTCCCGCTGGCTGGTCCGCGGCCTCCGCGCGGGCGACACGGTGGAGGTCGGCGCCCCGAGCGGCACCTTCCGGGCCGACCCCCGGCAGGCCGGTCGACACCTCTGCATCGCAGCCGGGTCGGGCATCACGCCGATGCTGTCGATCATCTCCTCGGTGCTGGAGAACCCCGACAGCAGTGCCACGCTCCTCTACGGCAACCGGGAGACCTCGTCGGTGATGTTCGTCGAGGAGATCGGCGACCTCAAGAACCGGTACGGCGACCGCTTCGAGGTCATGCACGTGCTCTCCCGCGAGCCGCGCGAGGTCGAGCTCTTCTCCGGCCGGCTCGACCCCGACCGCCTCCGGCGGCTGCTGCCCCTCATGGTGGCCCTCGACGACGTCGACCACGTGTGGTTGTGCGGTCCGCACGCGATGACCGAGGGCGCACGTGGGGTCCTGGCCGAGCTCGGGGTGCCGGCCGGGAAGGTGCACGTCGAGCTGTTCTGGGTCGACGAGCCGCCGCCCACGCTGCGTCATCCCGATCGGGTGCTCCCCGGCGACACCAGCGAGGTCACCCTCGTCCTCGACGGTCGCTCGACGACCGCGCCGGTGCCGCGCGACAGGACCGTCCTCGACTCGGCCCAGGCGGTGCGCGCCGACGTGCCGTTCGCCTGCAAGGGGGGAGTCTGCGGCACCTGCCGGGCGCGCGTGGTCTCGGGTGAGGTCGACATGGTGCGCAACTACGCGCTCGAGCCCGACGAGGTCGGGCGCGGGTTCGTGCTGACCTGCCAGTCCTTCCCGGTCAGCGACGAGGTCACGGTCGACTTCGACGCCTGAGGCCCTCGAAGGCCAGGGCCGCCACGGTCTCCGCCAGCTGGGCCGCGTCGTGCCCGGGGCGCACCCACTCGGTCAGCGAGTTGACCATGCCGAAGAGCAGCCGGCTGACCAGCAGCGGCTCGACGTCGGAGCGCAGCGAGCCCTCGCCCGCCGCCTCGCGTGCCATCGCGGCCAGGCGCTGGTCCATCTCCCGGCGCCGGTCGAGGACGTGCTGCTCGCCGGCGGTGTTGCCGCGGACCGCGAGGAGCAAGCGGACTGCGGCGAGGTGGTCGACCAGGATCAGCACGCTGCGGCGTACGGCCTCGCGCAGGCGCTCCTCCGCGCCCAGCGGCGCGGCGGCGATCTCGTCGAGGGCGGCCTCGAGCGCGTCGAGCGCACCGCTGACGGCCAGCTCGAGCAGGTGCTCCTTGCCGCGGACGTGGTGGTAGATCGCCGACTTGGTGACGCCGAGCTCGCGGGCCACGTCACCGACGCTGGTGTGGTCGTAGCCGTGCCGGTCGAACAGCTCGGTGGCCGCGCGCACGACCGCGGCCCGGTCGTGCCCGGGACGCCCGCGACGCGACGGGGTGGTCGGGTCCGCGGCGGCGTGCATGGGCTCACCCTTTCACGGGCGCCCCACGCCCTGACACGCCTGAGTTACCGAAGTCACGTCCATCACAGGTAGAGTGTCTGCAGCGTCCCGCGCACTGCCCGGCCTCGTGTTCCAGCCTCGTGGCCCGGCACTCGCCCGTTCGACGCCCCGCACCACGATCCGCGCATCGGTGTGCGGCCGACTCCGCAGCGCCACCGTGCGCCGTGGCCGGCCGGACCGTCGCAATGCGCCGTACCGCATCCTCACAGGGGGGACCCTTGGCCCAGCGCCAGCGCCAGCGCGGCAACCGACGCGCCCCTGCGCAAGCCCGTCACAAGGACAACGAGGGCATCGTGCCCGTGCTCGCCCGCGCCGTGCGCGAGCTCGAGTCGGCGGTCCAGCGTGGTCCGCTGTCGCCGGGGCAGCGCATCCGCTTCCAGGTGGTGGCGCTGCTGGTCCGCGAGCACCGCGGTGAGGTCAAGCAGAGCGCGGAGTGGACCGACGCGCAGAAGGCCGACGAGCTCAAGCGCCTCGACGGCATCGCCACGATCCTGGCCAAGACCGCCACCCGCGACCCCGCGCTGTTCAGCCTGCTGGCTGAGGACGCCACGATCACCGACAGCGCCCGTGAGCTGCGCGTCGAGATGCTGCGCAAGGCGGGCGTCGAGGTTGTCGCGGAGGAGCCCAAGCCCGACGACGAGTCCGGGCCCGGGCTGGCCGAGCGACGCGTCGTCCCGCGGTCGGTGGTCCAGCGCCAGCTGGCCACGCCGTTCCTCAAGCCCGACTTCTCCACCGTCTACCACCGCCGGACCACCACGCACCGGCTGAGCAGCTGGGAGCTCCTGGGGCCCCTGTTCAGGTCCTTCGAGCTCGGCGGCTCCTCCTCGTGCATGGACCTGCCCGAGCCGGGGTCGCTCGCCGCGCCGGGCAAGCTCGAGCTGATGCCTCACCAGGCGCAGCTCATCGCGGCCGCGGCCCAGGGCCACCGCACCTTC
>JAJPEO010000099.1 GCA_021166815.1 Nocardioides sp. | reverse complement strand
GCCGGTCGGCGTGTAGGCGCCACCGGAGACCACGATGTTGGCCTTGATCGTCTTCTTCGACTTGACGTACCTCGCCTTCAGCGTGGTCGTGGTGGCCAGCTTGGGACCGGCGGTGACGGTGTCGAAGGTCAGGTCCTGGTCGGGCGCGCCGGCGGCCGGCTGGCAGAAGATCGCCATGGCCGTCGGGACGCCACCCTTGGTCCGCGTCATGCGGGCCAGGAACGACCCGGCCGTGAGGACCTGCTTGGTGCCCGGAGCGCCGGCGGTGAGGCTGTAGAGCGGACCCGTGGCGGTGAGGACGACGCTGCCCGTGGCGGGCAGGGTGTAGTTGGCGATGGTGAAGCTGCTCGCCCTGGCGACCCCGTTGACGGCCGAGCCCACCTCGGCGGTGCCCTCGACCGAGTCCGCGAGCAGGCGGAGCGTGTCGCTCAGCGCCTCGGGCACGGTCACCGTGGCGGTCCCGTTGAACACCTTCGACGTGGCGGCGGTGGGGATCGACGCCGGGGCGGCGCTGTCGACGGAGACGCTCATCTGACCGACCGGCAGGCCCGAGGCGTTCTCGCCGAGGTAGCAGTCGTACGACAGGTCCGCGCTGGCGGCGGAGGCCGGCGTCACGGCGAGCAGACCTGCGACCAGGCCGCTCGCGCCCACGATGGCGGCACGCTTCATGAACTTCATCAGTTTCCCTCCCAAGAAACTCAGTGATGTCGGCACCCCTCCCATGGGCGTCGACTCCCCGAAATGTGACACGGAGTTACACGGACTGGAACGGGGTATTCGGCCACAAGATGGCAACGAAAGCAACGAGACGTCCACAAACACTCACAAATCCCAGGATGTGATCCTCGGATGTCCATGCATCGAGCGTCCTTCCACGCCTCAGGGACGGACGACGCGGTCCAGGACCCTCCCCACGACCAGCCAGACCACCGCGGCGAGGCCCCAGTTGGCCAGCGCGTTCTTGACCTCGGCCCCCTCCCCTCGCACCTGGACCAGGCCGTCGGTGCGCGAGAAGACGCCCAGGTCCACGACGTCGGCCGCACGCAGCAGCACGTCCACCACCGCGTTGTCGGCGGCGGCCTGCAGCGAGACCAGCAGGGTGCCCAGCGCGAGCAGCAGGGCGCACGCGACGCACAGCAGCCACACGGCATGGGCCGACCGTGCGCGCCACGTCGCCATCAACGGCCCTCGAAGGTGGCCTTGCCCGGACCGTTCTCCACGAAGGACGCCATGCCCGCTCGGGCGTCCGCGGTGGCGAACACCCCCGCGAACTGCTGCCGCTCGATCTCCAGGCCGGTGGCCAGGTCGGTCTCCAGGCCGGAGTCGATGCACTCCTTGGCCGCCCGCAGCGCCATGGCGGCGGCGGTGCTGAACTGCCCGGCCCAGGCCACGGCCTCGGCGTACGCCTGGTCCGCGGGCACGACCCGGTCGACGAGGCCGATGGAGAGCGCCTCGTCGGCCTTGACGAAGCGGCCGCTGAAGATGATGTCCTTGGCCTTGCTCGGGCCCACCAGCCGGGTGAGGCGCTGGGTCCCGCCGGCACCGGGGATGATCCCGAGCAGCACCTCGGGCTGGCCGAAGACCGCGTTGTCGGCGGCGATCCGCACGTCGGCGGCCATGGCCAGCTCGCAGCCTCCGCCGAGCGCGTAGCCGTTGACGGCCGCGACGACGGGCTTGGGGATGCGTGCGATCGCCGTCGTGGCGCTCGAGACGGATGCCGAGAGACGCACCATCTCGGAGTAGTCGAGGTCGGCCATCTCCTTGACGTCGTTGCCCGCGGCGAAGACCCGCTCACCGCCCCACAGGACCACCGCCCGCACGTCGTCGCGCTCGGTCGCCTCGGCAGCGGCCTCGCGCAGCTCGGCCTGAACCTGGAAGCTGATCGCATTCATCTTCGGGCGGTCCAGCCGCAGGGTCGCGACTCCGTCGGCGACGTCGAGCGAGACGAACTCCATGACTTCCTCCTGGGAACGGGGTGGGTGTCCCCCGCATTGTGCCGTGGCTCCACGGACCCGTGACAATGGCTCCCGTGACACCCGGAACCTGGACCCACGTCGGCGAGACCATGAGCGTCTGGCCGGGCCACAACCACCCCCTGGGGGCGACGTGGTCGGAGGAGTCGACCAACTTCGCCGTCTACGCGCCCCGCGCCACCACGGTGTGGGTCTGCGTCTTCGACGAGGCGGGCGAGACGCGTCACGAGCTCACGGAGCACTCCCTGGGCATCTGGCACGGCGCGGTGCCCGGCCTCCCGGTGGGCGCGGCGTACGGCTATCGCGCCGACGGGCCCTGGGACCCCGACCGGGGCCTGCGCTTCAACCCCGCCAAGCTGCTGCTCGACCCCTACGGCCGCGCGGTCTCCGGCGAGGTGTCGCTGGACCCGGCCATCTTCGGCTACGTCATGGGCGACCCCCATGCGCGCAGCGACGTCGACTCCGCCCCGTACATTCCGCGCAGCATCGTCGTCGACGACGGGTTCGACTGGGGCGGCGACGAGCCGATGCGCCGCCGGTGGCGCGACACGGTGATCTACGAGATGCACGTCAAGGGCATGACCGCCCTGCACGACCGCGTGCCGGAGGAGCTGAGGGGCACGTACGCCGGCCTCGCGACCCCCGCCGTCATCGACTACCTGCGCGACCTCGGGGTGACGGCGGTCGAGCTGCTGCCGGTCCACCAGTTCTTCTCCGAGCCCTCGGTGCTCGAGCACGGGCTGGTCAACTACTGGGGCTACAACTCCCTGTGCTTCTTCGCCCCGCACAACGCCTACTCCGCCTCCGGGGACCGGGGCCAGCAGGTCACCGAGTTCAAGCAGATGGTGAAGGCGTTCCACGACGCAGGCCTCGAGGTCATCCTCGACGTGGTCTACAACCACACGGCGGAGGCGGGGTCGCTCGGGCCGACGCTGAGCTTCCGCGGGCTCGACGACCTCGGCTACTACCAGCGCGCGGTCCACCCCAACCTGCTCGAGGGCGACGAGCACCCGGTCGACACCTACTGGGACGTCACCGGTTGCGGCAACACCGTCGACGCCGGCCAGACCCAGACACTGCGCCTCGTCCTCGACTCGCTGCGCTACTGGGTGGACGAGATGCACGTCGACGGCTTCCGGTTCGACCTGATGAGCGCGCTGACGCGCACCGACCAGGTCGTCGACATGCACAGCCACCTGCTCACCGCGATCGGACAGGACCCCGTCCTGCGCCACGTGAAGCTGATCGCCGAGCCGTGGGACGCCTCGGTCGACGGCTACCGCGTCGGGGGGTTCCCTCCCCCGTGGGTGGAGTGGAACGACCAGTACCGCGACACGATGCGCGACTTCTGGCGTGGCCACTCGGCGGGCGTCCGGCTCGTCGCCACCCGCCTCGCGGGCTCCAGCGACCTGTACGCCGACGACGGGCGGTCACCGTACGCCTCGGTCAACTTCGTCACCGCCCACGACGGCTTCACCGTGCGCGACCTGGTCTCCTACGACCACAAGCACAACGAGGCCAACCGCGAGGACAACCGCGACGGCACCGACAACAACCGCTCCTGGAACTGCGGCGTCGAGGGCGAGACCGACGACCCCGAGATCATCGCGCTGCGCCGGCGCCAGGCCGCCAACCTCATGGCGACTCTCTGCCTGTCCTCGGGCGTGCCGATGCTCACCGCGGGCGACGAGCGCGGTCGCACCCAAGGAGGCAACAACAACGCCTACTGCCAGGACAACGAGACCTCCTGGATCGACTGGCGGGCCGACGACGCGTGGCTCGACGTCTACGAGATCACCAAGACCGCCCTGCGACTGCGCCGTGACCACGCGACACTGCGCCAGCGTCACTGGTTCGAGGGGCGTCCGACCATCGAGGGCGGCGTCAAGGACCTGGTGTGGGTGCACCCCAGTGGCCGGGAGATGGAGACCGACGACTGGCTCGACGACGGCTGTCGCACGGTGGGCATGTTCCTCACCGGCGACCCGCTGCGTTCCCCCGGGCCACGTGGCGAGCAGATCCACGACAAGTCGTTCATGATCTGGCTCAACTCCGGGGCCGACGACGTCGACGTGGTGCTGCCCGACAACCAGTGGGTGCACCACGGCGAGGTCGTGCTCTCGACCAACCCCGACGTCGCCGTGGGCACCCCCGTGCGCTCCGGCAGCGCCCTGCTGCTGCAGGGACGCTCCGTCCTGGTGCTGCGTCAGGCCTGAGGCTCGGCCACCAGGCCCATCTCGGACACCGACGCCAGCGCGCGGTTGCGCGGCACGACGCGGACGGTGTAGCCGAAGGAACCAGCCTCCTGCAGGACGACGCCGGCGTCGAAGCGGTGGCGGTTGCCGTCGTAGGACTCCCCCACGGCCATCGGCGTGACCGCGGACTCCACCAGCTGGTCGTCGCCGCCGATGGTCCCGTGCACGACCTGGACCTCGACGTCGTCGGGCGTGAGGTCTCCGAGCGCGACCCAGGCCCGGACGGCGACGGTGTCGCCCACCTCGGCCTGGTCGCTGACGCCCTCGGAGTCGACGTGCTCGACCCGGACGCCGGCCCACGCCTGGCGCACGCGCTGCTTCCACTCCGACAGCTCCCGCGCACCGTGGAAGTCGCTGTTGAGCGTGCGCGCCGTGCGGGCCGCCGGGGCGTACAGGTCCCTGACGTAGTCGCGCACCTGGCGCGTCGCGAGCACCTTGGGCCCGAGCGACTTCAGCGTGTGGCGCACCATCGCGAGCCAGCGCGGCGGCACACCCTCGTGGTTGCGCTCGTAGAAGCGCGGCACGACGTCGTTCTCGAGCAGGTCGTAGAGCGCGGCGGCCTCGAGGTCGTCGCGCCGGTCGTGGTCGTCGATCCCGTCGGCGGACGGGATCGCCCAGCCGTTCTCGCCGTCGTACCACTCGTCCCACCAGCCGTCGAGGATCGACAGGTTGAGGCCGCCGTTGAGGGCCGCCTTCATGCCGGAGGTGCCGCACGCCTCGTACGGGCGCAGCGGGTTGTTGAGCCACACGTCGCACCCGGGGTAGAGGGGCTGGGCCATGGCGATGTCGTAGTTGGGCAGGAAGGCGATGCGGTGGCGCACCTCGGGGTCGTCGGCGAAGCGAACCATCTGCTGGACCAGCTTCTTGCCGGTCTCGTCGGCAGGGTGGGACTTGCCGGCGATGATGAGCTGGATGGGCCGCTCGGGGTCGAGCAGCAGGGCCTTGAGCCGCGCGGGGTCGCGCAGCATCAGGGTCAGGCGCTTGTAGGTGGGCACGCGGCGCGCGAACCCGATGGTCAGGACGTCGGGGTCCAGGGCCGTCTCGGTCCACGTCGACTCCGCCGGGGCGAAGCCGCGCTTGGCCGCGGACGCCGCGATGCGCCGGCGGGCGTCGGCGACCAGCCGCTCGCGCAGCACGCGCTTGAGGTCCCAGATCTCGCGGTCCGACACGGTATCGACCAGGGGCCAGAGCGCGTCGGTGTCGTCGTCGTCGACGTCCACTCCACGTGCCGCAGCCAGCTCCATGACCTCGCGAGCGACCCACGTCGGGCCGTGCACGCCGTTGGTGATGGACGTGATCGGGACCTCCGCCTCGTCGAAGGCGGGCCAGAGGCCGTTGAACATGCCGCGGCTGACGTGCCCGTGCAGCTCGGAGACGCCGTTGGCGCGCTGGGCGAGGCGGAAGCCCATCACCGCCATGTTGAAGACGCCGGGGTCACCGCCCTCGTAGTCCTCCGCGCCCAGGGCGAGCACCCGCTCCACGGGAACGCCCGGGGTGGGCGAGTTGCCGCCGAAGTACTGCTCGACGAGCTCGCGGTCGAAGCGGTCGATGCCCGCGGGCACCGGGGTGTGGGTCGTGAAGACCGTGCCGGCGCGCGAGACCTCGAGCGCGGTGTCGAAGTCGAGCTTCGGGCCGCCCTCGGCGACGGTGAGCTCGCGGATGCGCTCGATGCCGAGGAAGCCGGCGTGGCCCTCGTTGGTGTGGAACACCTCGGGCTCGGGCGCTCCGGTGATGCGCGACCAGGCGCGCAGGGCTCGTACGCCGCCGATGCCCAGCAGGAGCTCCTGGCGCAGGCGGTGCTCGGAGTTGCCGCCGTAGAGGCGGTCGGTGATCTCGCGGTAGTGGGCGCTGTTCTCCTCGATGTCGGTGTCGAGCAGCAGCAGCGGCACCCGGCCCACCTGGGCGACGAGGATGCGGGCCACGAGGTCCGGCCCGTCGGGAAGCGGCAGCGTGACCGTGGCCCGGGTTCCGTCGGCCTCGCGCAGCTGCGTCAGCGGCAGCTCGTCGGGGTCGAGGACGGGGTAGCTCTCCTGCTGCCACCCGTCGCGGTCCAGGGCCTGCTTGAAGTAGCCGTGGAGGTAGAGCAGGCCGACGCCGACCAGCGGGATGCCCAGGTCGGACGACGCCTTGAGGTGGTCGCCGGCGAGGATGCCGAGGCCGCCGGAGTACTGGGGCAGCACCGAGGTGATGCCGTACTCGGGCGAGAAGTAGGCGATGGAGCGTGGAGCGTCGTCGCCGGCACGGCGGGCGTACCAGCGGTCCTCGGTGAGGTAGCGCTGGAGGTCGCCGTGGATCTCGCCGAGCCGGCGCAGGAAGTCCTCGTCGGTGCTCAGCTCCTGCAGGCGGTCGGTGCTGACCGCACCGAGGAGGCGCATCGGGTCGCGGTGGACCTGGGTCCACAGCTCGGGGTCGACCGATGCGAAGAGGTCCTGGGTCGGCGGATGCCAGGACCACCGCAGGTTGAGCGCGAGCGCGGAGAGCGCCTCGAGGGACTCGGGGATGACCGGACGGACGGTGAAACGACGAATGGCACGCACCCGAGCACCGTAACCGACGCGGTTGGATCGTTCCAACAAACCAGCCCCTGCGCGTGCATAACCCGGCGAGCCGACCCGGCGTTGATGAGTCATGACCACGTCCCCCTCCCGCCGCCACGGTCTCTCGCTGGCGCTCGCCGCCCTGGTCGCCGTGGGCACGCTGCCCGCCCTCGGCAGCCCCGCCGCCGGGTCCACGCTGCCCACGACCGCCGCCGCTGATCGTCCCGGTCCCACTCCCCCCGACGTCCGCACCCTCGGCGATCCCGTCGCGGGCCCGACCGACCGCGACCTGCGCGGGACGGCCCTTCCCTCGGACGTCCAGCGCACGGCCGCGGGCCGCCTCGGCCTGCAGTCGGTGCGGTGGAGCTCGTTCGGCACGCCGGCCTCCTTGCTGCCCGACGACGGGAGCCTCGGCGACGCGCCGGGCGACCCGGTCGAGGGGGCCCGGGCCTGGCTGGAGGCACACGCCGACGTCCTGGGCCTGACCCGCGACGCCGTCGAGGACCTGGTCCTGGTCAGCTCGCAGCGCCTCACCGGCTCCCCCGCCCGCGCGGTGCTGTTCCGCCAGGACTTCGACGGCCTGGCTCCTGCGCTCGGTGGCCTGGTGACCGTCGGCGTGGCCGACGGCCAGGTGGCGTACGTGTCCTCCTCGCTGGCGCGCACCACGGGCTCGGTGCCCGCTGCAGAGCTCAGCCCCCGCGAGGCCTGGCTGGAGGCGGCCAGGGACCTCGGGCGCGGCGTGACCGGTGACGCCCTGGCCGGCATCACCAGCACCGTCTCCCGCGGATGGACCCGGCTCGACGTGCCCGGCTTCGCCCAGGAGCAGCAGGTGCGTCTGCGCGCCCTGCCCCTGGCCGACGGATCGGTCCGACCGGTGCTCGAGGCCAACGTCGTCGACGTCGCCGGTGGCGCGGCCCTGGCGTTCACCTCGCTCGTCGACGCCGTGACCGGAGAGGTCCTCGTGCGCCACAACAAGGTCGACAACATGGCGTACAACGACCTGTTCACCGGCACGATCACCGGCACGGAGTGCGGCCCGAAGCACGCCTTCGAGCTCACCGACGACCTGACCCGCCAGATCACCGCGGTGGCGACCGGCGCGCCGACCGACGACTTCGTGGTGAAGATCTGGGACGGGTCGGGCCGACTCCTCGTCGCCGGCGACCTGGCCACCAACCCCGAGGTCGCCACCTACTCGGCCGGGACGATCCCGCAGGGTGCGTACGCCGCCCAGGTGTGCCCGTTCGACCCCGCCTCCGCCGTGGTCGGCCAGTACGCCCTGGCCGTGACCACCAGCGACCAGGCGGCGCCGGACGCCAGTAGCCTCCAGCCCACCCCGCGCTGGCGCTACTTCACGGCCAACCCCTCGCTCGACGGCCCCACCGAGGTGCCGACGAACTCGGTGGTCGGCTGCTGGAAGCTCGACGACCCCGTGTGCACCACGCCGCCCGGTGAGCTGCGCAACGTCGCCGCCTTCGGGCCGTGGGACACCATCGGTGCCGCGCCCACGTTCACCACCGTCGGCAACAACGCCAACACGCACGAGGCGTGGGCGAGCCCGCTCACCCCAGGCGGGCTGGCCCAGGCGCCGGTGTCGCTGACGCGCGAGTACCTCACCGAGTTCACCGACGCCTGGAACAACAGCCGGTGCGACGTCGCCCAGCTCGTGCCGGGCGGCAACGACATCGACGCCTCCGTGGGCAACCTGTTCGTCGCCCACAACCGGATGCACGACTACTCCTACTACCTCGGCTTCACCGAGGACACGTACAACCTGCAGCTCGACAACGGCTCGCGCGGGGGCGTCCCCGGCGACCAGGAGATCGGCAACGCCCAGGCAGGCGCCCTGACCGGCGGCGACCCCACCTTCCTCGGCCGCGACAACGCCAACCAGATCACGCTCCAGGACGGCATCCCGGGCATCACCAACCAGTACCTCTTCGAGCCGATCGCGGGGGCCTTCTACGCACCCTGCACGGACGGCGGGCTCGACATGGGCATCGTGGCCCACGAGTACGGCCACGCCATCACCAACCGCATGGTCGCCGGCCCCGACGAGGGCCTCACCTCCGAGCAGGGCGGCGCCATGGGCGAGAGCTGGGGCGACCTCATCGCCGGCGAGTACCAGTTCAGCCACGGCTACTCCAACGGCGGCAACGTGTGGGCGGTGGGCGCCTACGCCACCGGCAACACGCGCACGGCGATCCGTGACTACGCCATCGACCGCAACCCGCTGAACTACTCCGACTACGGCTTCGACACCACCGGCCCCGAGGTCCACGCCGACGGCGAGATCTGGAACGCCACGATGTGGGAGGTCCGCCAGGCCCTGGTGGACAAGTACGACGCCCGCTACCCGTACGCCGACCGTGGCCTCCAGCAGGCCTGCGTGCAGGCGAGCGCCACCACCTCTCCCCGACCGGTGGCGACCTGCCCGGGCAACCGCCGCTGGGTGCAGCTGATGTTCGACTCCTACCTGCTGCAGCAGGGGGCCACGTCGATGCTGGACGCCCGTGACGCGATGCTCGCTGCCGACCGCATGCGGTTCGGGGGCGCCAACCAGGACGTCATGTGGGCCGCCTTCGCGCGCCGCGGGATGGGCGCGAAGGCCAGTGTGTCGGACGCCGACAGCCACGAGCCGACACCGGACTTCACCACCCCGCGCGGCCCGGCCACGACCGTCACCTTCTCGAGCCGGGGCAAGGCGCGGATCTACGTCGGCGACTACGAGGCCCGCGTGACGCCGGTGGCCGACACCGACCCCGGCACGCCCCTCGACGCCCGCGCCACCTTCACGCCGGGCCGCTACCGGATGCTCGCCGTCTCCCCCACGCACGGCTTCACCCGCTGGACGATGACCGTCCGCGCCGGCGAGAGCAGCCGTACGGAGGTCGTGCGCGACTCGGTGAACCTCGCCAGCCGTGCCGCCGGCGCCCGCGTGATCGCCGCGACCGAGGGGTCCCGCAACGCGGACGCCCTGATCGACGGCACCGAGGCGACCAACTGGGGTGGTGTGACCGAGGCCAACGTGGACGAGTCCCACCCGTCCGTCACGGTCGACCTGGCCGGCGGGGTGCAGACGGTGCGTCGCGTCGGGGTGAGCGCCTTCCTCACCCCCGCGCCCGCCTCGGACAGCCCCGTGCCGCTCGCGGAGGACCCCGACTCCGGCTCGCGCTTCACCGCCCTGCGGCGCTTCGCGCTCGAGGCCTGCACGAGCGAGTGCGACTCCGCCGGCGCGACGTGGCGGCGCTTCTACACCTCCCCCGCCGACGCGTTCCCGTCCGGCCTGCCCAGGCCGGTGGCCCCCGACCTGACGCTGCGCGCGTTCGACGTGCCTGACACGCAGGCGGCCGCGGTGCGGCTGGTGACCCTGGAGAACCAGTGCACCGGGCAGGCGGCGTACGCCGGCCAGCAGACCGCGAGCGCCACGCTGCTGACCGACTGCAGGACCGGGTCGGACCGCGGCACCATCGTGCACGCCGCCGAGCTGCAGGTCTTCAGCGACTCCGCGACCCAGGCAGCCACCCGGCTGCGGATGCGGATCCGGCGCGCGTTCCAGACCCCGAGGAACGCCGCCCCGCTGCTGGTGCTGCGCACCCTGGCCGCCGACGGCTCCCGGGCGGCGGGCAGGTTCGTGGTGAGGATCGACGGTCGGCTGTGGAGGAAGGTGGCCACGCGCACGGGACGGGCCCGCATCCTGGTGAACCGCCGGCTGCGTCCCGGACGGCACCGGGTGGTCGTGCGGTTCGTCCCGGCCGACAGCCGGCGACACGCGGCGTCGCGTGCCCGCGGGCGCATCACGGTCAGCCGCGCCGGCTGGTGAGCGAAGGGCGGGGGCGAGCCGGGAGCGGCTCGCCCCCGGGCCCTCGGCTTGCGTCGTCACCACGGGTTCGCAAGTGTGGGGGCATGGTTGGTCGCATCCCGGTCACGGACGTCTCCCCCGTCGTCGATCTCGGTCGCCACGCCGCGAAGGCGACCATCGGTGAACCCATGCCCGTACGGGCCACGGTGTTCCGGGAGGGTCACGACAAGCTCGGCGCCGAGGTCGTGGTGACCGATCCCGCGGGCGTACGCCACGCTCCCGTCCGCATGGTCTCCATCGGCCAGGGCACCGACCGCTGGGAGGCCTGGGTGACGCCCGACGCCGTCGGCGACTGGACCTTCGAGATCCACTCGTGGTCCGACCCACTCGCCACGTGGCAGCACGACGCCGGCATCAAGATCCCCGCCGGCGTCGACGTGGAGCTCATGTTCACCGAGGGCGGCCTGCTGCTCGAGCGCGTCCTCGCCGAGGGTGACCTCGACGCCGAGGAGAGCGCGCTGGTCCGGGGCGCGACCAGCGCCGCCGCCGACGGCGAGCGTCCCGTGGCCGCCCGCCTCGCGGCGCTGCAGGACCCCGCCCTCCTCGCGGTGCTCCACGCCCACCCCCTGCGCGACCTGCTCAGTGTCGAGGGCCCGTACCCCTTCCGCGCCGACCGGTCCCGGGCGCTGTTCGGCAGCTGGTACGAGTTCTTCCCGCGCTCGGAGGGGGCCACCCGGGACGCGAGCACCGGCACCGTGCGCAGCGGCACCTTCGCGACGGCCGCCAAGCGCCTGGAGGCGGTGGCGGAGATGGGCTTCGACGTCGTCTACCTCCCCCCGATCCACCCCATCGGCGAGGTCAACCGCAAGGGGCCCAACAACACGCTGACGCCGGGGCCCACCGACCCCGGTTCACCCTGGGCGATCGGCAGCCGCCACGGCGGCCACGACGCCATCCATCCCGACCTCGGCACCTTCGAGGACTTCGACGCCTTCGTGGCCAGGGCGGGCGAGCTCGGGCTCGAGGTCGCCCTGGACCTCGCGCTGCAGGCCGCCCCCGACCACCCGTGGGTGGAGAGCCACCCGCAGTTCTTCACCACCCGCGCCGACGGCACCATCGCCTACGCCGAGAACCCGCCGAAGAAGTACCAGGACATCTACCCCGTCAACTTCGACAACGACCCTGCCGGCATCTGCCGCGAGGTGCTGCGCGTGGTGCGGGTGTGGATGTCGCACGGGGTGCGCATCTTCCGCGTCGACAACCCCCACACCAAGCCGCTGGCGTTCTGGGAGTGGCTGCTGGCCGAGGTGCGTCGCACCGACCCCGACGTGGTCTTCCTGTCCGAGGCGTTCACCCGTCCCGCGATGATGCACGCCCTGGGCTCGGTGGGCTTCCACCAGAGCTACACCTACTTCACGTGGCGCACCGGGAAGAAGGAGCTGGCCGACTACCTCATCGAGGTCTCGCGCGAGTCCGACCACGTGATGCGGCCCAACTTCTTCGTCAACACCCCCGACATCCTGCACTCCTACCTGCAGTACGGCGGGCCGGCCGCGTTCAAGGTGCGGGCCGTGCTCGCCGCGATGGGCTCGCCGAGCTGGGGCGTCTACGCCGGCTACGAGCTGTTCGAGCACGTGGCGGTGCGTCCCGGGTCCGAGGAGTACCTCGACTCGGAGAAGTACGAGATCCGCGTGCGCGACTGGGACGGTGCCGCTGCCGAGGGGCGCACCCTCGCGCCCTACCTCACCCGGCTCAACGAGGTCCGTCGCGCGCACCCCGCGCTGCACCTGCTGCGCAACGTCAGCATCCACGCCAGCGACGACGACCAGGTGCTGGTGTTCAGCAAGCGCCACGAGGACGACGTCGTCGTCGTGGTCGTCAACCTGGACCCCCACTCCACGCGCGAGACGATGGTCCACCTCGACATGCCGGCGCTCGGCATGGGCTGGCACGACTCGTTCGTCGCCCACGACGAGATCAGCGGTGAGAGCTGGAGCTGGAGCCAGCACGCCTACGTACGCCTCGACCCGGCGGTCGAACCGGCTCACGTGCTCACCGTCAGGAGGCCCCGATGACCCAGTCCCGCACCGTCGTCCTCAACAACGAGCCCGACTGGTTCCGCACCGCGGTCTTCTACGAGGTGCTGGTCCGCTCGTTCCGCGACTCCAACGGCGACGGCACCGGTGACTTCCAGGGGCTGATCGAGAAGCTCGACTACCTGGAGTGGCTCGGCGTCGACTGCCTGTGGATCCCGCCGTTCTTCACCTCGCCCCTGCGCGACGGCGGCTACGACGTCGCCGACTACCAGGGGATCCTCCCCGAGTGCGGCACGGTGGAGGACTTCCACCAGTTCGTCGACGCCTGCCACCAGCGCGGCATCCGCGTGATCATCGACTTCGTCATGAACCACACCAGCGACGCGCACCCGTGGTTCCAGGCCAGCCGGGAGGACCCCGAGGGCCCGTACGGCGACTTCTACGTCTGGTCCGACACCGACGAGCTCTACGAGGAAGCGCGCATCATCTTCGTCGACACCGAGCCGTCGAACTGGACGTGGGACCCAGTGCGGCAGCAGTACTTCTGGCACCGGTTCTTCCACCACCAGCCCGACCTCAACTTCGACAACCCGAAGGTGCACGAGGCGATGCTGGAGGCGATGGCCTTCTGGCTCGACATGGGCCTGGACGGCTTCCGCCTCGACGCAGTCCCCTACCTCTACGAGCGCCCCGGCACCAACGGCGAGAACCTCAAGGAGACCCACGACTTCCTCAAGAAGGTGCGTCGCTTCGTCGACGACAACTACCCCGGCACCGTGCTGCTGTGCGAGGCCAACCAGTGGCCCGCCGACGTAGTGGAGTACTTCGGGCCCGAGGAGACCGCGGACGGGCGGTGGGTCGGCACCGAGTGCCACATGGCGTTCCACTTCCCCGTGATGCCGCGCATCTTCATGGCGGTGCGCCGCGAGTCGCGCTTTCCGATCTCGGAGATCCTGGAGCAGACCCCGGCCATCCCGGAGGGCTGCCAGTGGGGCATCTTCCTGCGCAACCACGACGAGCTGACCCTGGAGATGGTCACCGACGAGGACCGCGACTACATGTGGGCCGAGTACGCCACCGACCCGCGCATGAAGGCCAACATCGGCATCCGGCGCCGGCTGGCGCCGCTGCTCGACAACGACGTCAACCGCATGGAGCTCTTCACCGCCCTGCTGCTCTCCCTGCCCGGATCGCCGGTGCTCTACTACGGCGACGAGATCGGCATGGGCGACAACATCTGGCTGGGTGACCGCGACGGCGTGCGCACGCCGATGCAGTGGACGCCCGACCGCAACGCCGGCTTCTCCTCGGCCACCCCGGGACGCCTCCACCTGCCCGCGATCCAGGACCCCGTCTACGGCTACCAGGCGGTCAACGTCGAGGCCCAGATGGAGAACACCTCCTCGCTGCTGCACTGGACGCGGCGGATGGTGCACACGCGGCGACGCCACCCGGCGTTCGGCCTCGGCACCTTCACCGACCTCGGGGGCTCGAACCCCAGCGTGTTGTCCTACGTGCGCGAGTACGAGGCCGACGGCGAGCGCAACATCATCCTCTGCGTCAACAACCTCTCCCGCTTCGCCCAGCCGGTCGAGCTCGACCTGCGCCACTGGGAGGGCATGGTCCCGGTGGAGCTGCTCGGCGGGGTGTTGTTCCCGGCCATCGGAGAGCTCCCGTACCTGCTCACCCTCGGCGGCTACGGCTTCCTCTGGCTGCGCCTGACCGACACACTGGGCACCTCCGAGAGGGGGACGGCATGAACGGCCACGACATCACCGCCCTGGCGGGCTGGTTGGGCCAGGCGCGCTGGTTCGGGGGCAAGGGACGCCCGTGGGAGCTCACCGCGACTCGGCGCGTCGGCTCCCTCGAGGGTGACGGCGTCCGCGCGGTCGTCGACCTGCTGGCGGTGACCTACCTCGACGAGGAGGGGGGCACCGAGCTCTACCAGGCCCCGCTCGCCCTCTACGCCGAGCCCCAGGGCCGTCTGACCCACGCGGTCGTCGGCGCCTGGGACGACGACGAGCTCGGACCCGTCCACGTCTACGACGCCGTGCACGACCGCGAGGCCATGGCCCTGTGGCTGGAGGCGTTCGCAGCGACCGACGGCGACGCCACCCGTCGCGGCGACCTCGTGTTCCACCGCCTGCCCGGCCACGACCTCGACCTCGACGCGCACTCCACGCTCTTCAGCGGCGAGCAGTCCAACTCCTCGGTCGCCTTCGGCGAGGACTCGCTCATGAAGGTGTTCCGCAAGGTCACCCCGGGGGTCAACCCCGACATCTCCATCCACCAGGTGCTCACCGAGGCCGGGTCCGAGCACGTCGCGGCGCTCTACGGCTGGCTCGACCTCGTCGACGAGCCCACCGGGTCGACGCTCCAGCTCGCGATGCTGCAGCAGTTCCTGCGCACGGCCAGCGACGGGTGGGAGCTGGCCCTGACCAGCGTCCGCAACCTCTTCGCCGAGGCCGACCTG
>JAJPEO010000073.1 GCA_021166815.1 Nocardioides sp. | reverse complement strand
CGACGTCTCGGGCCTGCGCCAGGGGGCCCCGCCGCGACTCTCGTGGGCCGAGCGCCGGGGCACGGCCACCGTGATCCACCGCGGCTCGCGCACGACCCACGTCGCCGGCCGGGTCGACGCCCTGGCCCCCATGGGCAGCGGCCACGTGGTGCAGTTCGCAGGCAGCCCGCCGACCGTTCGCTGGGTCGCCGCGGACGGCACGCTCGGGCGCTCCACCTGGCGCACCGGCCGGGGCCTCGCGGTCTCCCCGCGCGGCGGCGCGGTGGCGTTCACGGTGCGCAAGGGCGGCGTACGCGTCATCGACAGCGCGGGCGACCGCGTGGTGCGGATGCCGCGGCTGCCGTTCCAGCGCCGCGGCGTCCCGGTCAGCGTGTCGTCGGACGACTGCGTCGAGGACGCCACCAGCAACGGCTGCGCCGTCGTGGTCAACAAGGGCGGTCGCACACCGAAGTCCTGGTTGACGTCGTCGCACGGCATCGTCGAAGACATGCCGTGGCCCATCACGACCGCCGGTCGTGGGGCCTGGAGCGCCGGCATCACGCGGCTCACCGACTTCGGCTCGTGCTCGGTGATGGCCCGATCGTGGCAGACGCGCTGGCGCACCTGCGACTTCCAGCTCCGCTCGATCTCGCCCGGACGCGCGGCGAGGGCCAAGGTGCTCGGCCTGCCCGCATACGCCGACGGCTTCGGCCCGCGCGAGCTCGCGGTGCTGTCGCTGCGGCAGGGCACGGTGCTGCGGCGCTGGACCAGCTCACGCAGGTCCGCGACCTACTTCGACCAGGTGTGGGAGGACCGCGACCACGTGCTCGTGGTGACCTACCAGGGGGGCCGCTGGGCCGTCGTCCGCCTGGGCACCGACGGCTCCATGGAGTACGCCGTCGCACCTCGTCGCGGCAGCGACATGGAGAAGCCGTTCATGCTGCAGACGCGCTGATCGGGCGGTGCCGGGCTCACACGAACCCGAGGGCCTGGCACCGCTTGGCCGTCTCGCCCGCGCACAGGTCCTCGAGCGTGATCACGCCGTTGCCCACCAGCTCCGTGGTGAGGTTGTCGAGAGTGATCGTGACGGCTTCGTAGAGCCAGGACTGGACACCCTCGTGGTCCTCACCGTCGGCCACGGGGGTGTCGGCCAGCAGGCCCAGCGCGACGTCGGCGCCCTGCTCGGCGATGGCGCGCGAGGGGACGTGGACCATCTCCTTGCTGGTGCCCAGCACCAGCGCGCGGGCCGCCTCGAGGTCGCTGGTCTGGGCGCCCTCTCCGGCAGCCACCGGCTCGGTCAGGCCGACGAACCGGTCCGAACCGGGGACGAGCGTCACGAGCGAGACGACGGGCGTCTCCCCCACCGCGTAGCCCTCGGCGTCCTCCGGCGACACCGGCTCGATCACGATCAGGTCCGCCTCGCCTGTCACGGCCTGGCGGACCTGGCTCTGCTGCTCGGCCTCGACCCCGGCTGCGTCGTGGACCTCGACCTCGCAGTCCTCGCAGGCCGCCTCGACGCGTGCGGCGAACGCCTCGGCGTCCAGGGTGCGTGTCGCGCTGTTCGCGTCTGCCACGAGGAGGGCGATCGTCGTGTGGGTGCCCACGCAGCCGGAGAGCAGCGGGGCGGTCAGCAGGAGGGCGAGGAGCAGGCGCATGGCCCCAGCAGGTTATCGGGCGGCGAGGGGTGGGCGCGCCTGTGGCCCCGCCTCCTGGTGGGTGGCGGGGTGTGGGGCGGGGTCAATCTCGGGGTGGCTCGCTCGTCTGAGGCTGGGTGCTCGGGTGGGCGGTGGTGCCGCGGTGGTCGACCTGGAAGTGGTGGCCGTGGGGGCTCGTCCAGGTCACTCGACCGGGTTCGGGCATCGCCACTCGCCAGCCGGTGTGGGTCTTCAACCGGTGGTGCCGGCGGCACAGCGGGATCAAGTTGGCTGTCGAGGTCGGGCCGGGCTGGGGCCTGCCTTCTGCCTCGGCTTGATGGTCGAACGGTCGCACGTGGTCGAGGTCGCAGCGGACTGCGGGTTGGGTGCACCAGGGGAACCGACAGGTCCGGTCGCGCAGGGTGACGTGGTCGCGGATCCTGTCGGGGACCGCGTACCCGGGCGAGGCGAGCGTCTGGTTGAGGTCGATGACGGGGCGGATGCTGACGCGGGTGTGGGAGTCGGCGCACCAGGTCTGGACGTGCTCGAGGAGCGCGAGGCGCTGACCCTTCTCGAGTCGGCCGAGCCGGTCGACCTGCAGCGTCGCCTCGTTGCCTGTCCCGGCGGCCGGGCTCATGGCTGCGTCGAAGTGCAGGGTCAGCACGAGCTCCCGCGCAGCAGGTAGCCGCACGTCCGGGTCGGGCTGGCCCGGCTGACTGTGGCCGACGTCGGGGTGCTCGTCGCGGAACAGCGCGAGCGCAGTCTGGTGCCGCGCGAGGTGGCCCAGGGCGTGCGCGCGGCGGGTGTCGAGGTCCGCCTCCGATCCGAGAGCCTTCAACTCCTTCGCACCGTGGGAGAGGGCGTGGTCCAGGTCGCGAGCGTCCGCAGTCGACAAGGTGGCTGACATCGTCAGGGTGCCAGGCTCCATGCCGGTGTCGTCCAGGTCGACCCGCAACCGGCCGTGGTCGGTGACCGGCCGCTCGGGCAGGCCGTGCCGCGTGGCGGCCTCGTCCACCAGCCGCTCCACCGCGGCAGAACCCACCCGGCCGGCGACGGCGGCGACCTGGGCATCGACCCACGCAGCCGCCTGGACGGTCAGCTCACGCGAGATCGTCTCCGCGGCCACCAGCCGGGCCCGCCACGCCGGCACTCGCCCGGCCAGCACCTGGGCCCACAGCCGGGGGAGACGGTGCCGCAGCTCCAGCGCGTGACCGACGAGGCGCTTGGCCGAAGCCGTGGACTCACCCAGCACCGCGCCGAGCTCAGCGACCGCGTACTCACTGACCAGCGGGCACCCGGCCCCGGAGATCGGCAGGTGCACCCCACCACCATCCGCGCCGCGGACCACGAGCGAGGCTTCCTCACCGGGCTCGAGCGCGGGGTGCTGGTCGGCCCAGACACAGGCGAGGACCAGCTGGTGCGCGGCCTCGGCGCGCTCCCGCGCCCGCGACGCGGCGACCGCGGACAGCACCTCACCCGAAGAGAGCTCCTCGACCCGGGCGGGGTCCAGGAGCATCGGATGGGGTGCGGTAGCCATGCATCGATT
>JAJPEO010000040.1 GCA_021166815.1 Nocardioides sp. | reverse complement strand
CGCCGCGGACGGCCCCTCGCCGCCGCTGAGCGACCGGGGCAGGCCGACGACCACCTCGAAGGCCTCCTCCTCGGCGACGATGCGCGCGAGGCGACGCAGGTCGCCCTTGCCACGCCGCACCGTCTCCACCGGGGTCGCGAGGAAGCCCGTCGGGTCGCTGCGGGCGACGCCGATGCGGGCGTCGCCGGGATCGATGCCGAGCCTGACTCCTGACCGCACGCGCCTCAGCCCTGCACCGCGTGCCTGCCGACCTCGTGCTCGGCGAGCTGCAGGGCCTCGCCGATCCGCGAGGTGTCCGTGCCACCGCCCTGCGCGACGTCGGCCTTGCCGCCACCCTTGCCCCCGAGGAGGGGGCCGACGAGGCGGACCAGGTCGCCGGCGGAGATGCCGCGCTCCTGCGCCAGCTCGTTGGTCGCGGCGACCACGGCGACCTTGCCGTCGGCCTCACCGATCACCACCACGACGCCGGGCTCGCCCTGGGGCAGCCTGCCACGGATGTCGAGGGCGAGCTGGCGTACGTCACCCCCGCCCGCGCCGACCGCGTGGTGGCCGACGAACTTCACCGGGCCGACCTGGGTCGCGGCGCCGGCCAGCTCGGCGCTCGCGCCGAGCAGCTGGGCGAGGTGGATCTTCTCGATCTCCTTCTCCGCGGCGCGCAGCTTCTCCAGGATCGAGCTGACCCGCTCGGGCAGCTCCTCGGGGCGAGCCTTGAGCGCGTCGGCGAGCTGGTTGACGATGACGTGCTCGCGCGCGAGGAAGCGGTAGGCGTCCCCGCCGACCAGGGCCTCGACCCGGCGCACCCCCGACCCGATCGACGACTCACCGAGCAGCTTGACCACGCCGAGCTGGCCGGAGCGGTCGGTGTGGGTGCCGCCGCACAGCTCGCGGGCCCAGTCGCCCACGGAGATCACGCGCACGGTGTCGCCGTACTTCTCGCCGAAGAGCGCCATGGCACCGGACTTCACGGCCTCGGCCTGGGACATGTAATCGGCGTGGACCTCGAGGTCGGCCAGCACCAGGTCGTTGACCCGGGCCTCGACGTCGGCCATCACCGACATCGGCACGGAGCCGGTGGCGGAGAAGTCGAACCGGAAGCGTCCCGGGGAGTTCTCTGATCCCGCCTGGGTGGCGGTCTCCCCCAGCGCCTCGCGGAAGGCCTTGTGCACCATGTGCGTGGCGGTGTGGGAGCGCGAGATCGAGCGCCGGCGCTCGGTGTCGACGAGGCTGTGGGCGCCGAGCCCCAGGGTGACCTCGCCATCGAGCACGACGGCCTTGTGGACGACCAGTCCCCGGATCGGCGACTGGACGTCGCGGACCTCGATGCGCGCTCCGTTGTCGAGCTCGATCACACCGGTGTCCGCGAGCTGGCCTCCGCCCTCGGCGTAGAACGGCGTGCGGTCCAGGACGACCTCGATCTCCTCCCCCGCACGCGCGGCCGACACCGCCTGGCCTCCGGACACCAATCCGCGCACGGCTCCGTCGGAGACGACCTCGGTGTAGCCGGTGAACTCCACCGGCGCGCCGAGGTTGTCGGCGACCTCCCGGTAGGCGGCGGTGTTGGCGTGCGCGCCCTTCTTGGCGCGGGCATCGGCCTTGGCCCGGTCGCGCTGCTCACCCATGAGCCGGCGGAACCCGGCCTCGTCGACGCTGAGGCCCTGCTCGGCGGCCATCTCCAGGGTGAGGTCGATGGGGAAGCCGTAGGTGTCGTGGAGCGCGAAGGCGCGGTCGCCCGAGAGCTGGGTGCCGCCGGACTTCTTCACCTCGGTGGTGGCCAGGTCGAAGATCTGGGTGCCCGCCTTGAGGGTGGTCCGGAAGGCGTCCTCCTCGGCGAACGCGACCGTGGAGATGCGCTCCCAGTCGCGGTGCAGCTCGGAGTAGGTCTCGCCCATCTTGTCGCGGGAGACCGGCATGAGCTCGGGGAGCACCTGGTCCTCGCACCCGAGCAGGCGCATCGAGCGCACGGCGCGGCGCAGGAGGCGACGCAGGACGTAGCCGCGGCCGTCGTTGCCGGGGGTGACGCCGTCGCTGATGAGCATCATCGACGAACGCACGTGGTCGGCGACCACGCGGAAACGCACGTCGTCAGCGGGGTCCGCGCCGTAGCGCCTGCCCGTGAGCTCCTGGGCGCGCTCGATGACGGGGAACATGACGTCGATCTCGTACATGTTCTCCTTCCCCTGCTGCAGGAAGGCGACGCGCTCGAGACCCATGCCGGTGTCGATGTTCTTCTTGGGCAGCGAGCCCGCGATGTCGAAGTCCTCCTTGGACCGCACCGCCGAGAGCTCGTCCTGCATGAAGACCAGGTTCCAAATCTCCAGCAGCCGGTCCTCCAGCGGCACCGGCATGTCCGGACCGAGGGTGGCGGGGTCGAAGGCGGGTCCGTAGCCCTCGCCGCGGTCGTAGAGGATCTCCGAGCACGGACCGCCGGGTCCCGGCACGCCCATGGACCAGTAGTTCTCCTTCTTGCCCAGCCGCAGGATCCGCTCGTCGGGCAGGCCGGTCACGCGCTTCCAGTGCGACAGCGCCTCGTCGTCGCCCTCCAGGATCGAGGGGTACAGGCGCGACTCCTCAAGGCCGAACCCGCCGTCGGCGACGGGCTTGGTCACCAGGTCCCAGGCCAGCTCGATGGCGCCGTCCTTGAAGTAGTCGCCGAAGGAGAAGTTGCCGCACATCTCGAAGAACGTGCCGTGGCGCGTGGTCTTGCCGACGTCCTCGATGTCGGGCGTGCGCACGCACTTCTGCACGCTCGTGGCTCGGAGGTAGGGAGGCGTCTCCTGGCCGAGGAAGTACGGCTTGAACGGCACCATGCCGGCCGGCACGAACAGCAGGTTGGGGTCGTCGGCGAGCAGGGAGGCCGACGGCACCACGGTGTGACCGGCAGCCTCGAAGTGCGCCAGGAAGCGCCTGCGGATCTCGGCGGTGTCCATCTCAGTTCTCCTCCTCGGTGACAGGCGGGCCGACCTCTCGTCGGTGGGTCCCGCCTGCGTGCAGTTCACGGGCGTGCGGCGGCACGAGCCCGAGTTGTTCGCGCAGCTCCACCTCGCGTTCGGTGCGCCCCTGCCGCACCTCCTCGGCGAAGAGGCGTGCGCCCATCCTCCAGCCGTGGAGGCGATCACGTATGCCGTCGGCGGTGAGGGTGTCGGCGAGGCGGCGGGCGCGGGCAGCGGCGTAGACGCCGACCCCTGCTCCAGCCGCGAACCAGAGTGGTCGGCCCATCAGGCGGCGTCCTCGTCGTCGGCGGTGTGGGCGCCCGGGGATCCTGACGCGTCACGGTGGCGGGCACGGTAGTGGCGCAGAGCCTCACGCATCTCGGCCTTGCGGTCCTTGCGGGACCTGCGGGTCTGGTGGCGCACCTCGAAGCCGATGCGGTGGCGCGTCTCGGGGGCCAGCGCTCGCCGCAGGCCGTGGGTCCACGACGCCGCCTTCACCAGCGTCTCCCTGGCCACGATGTCGACGAAGAGGCGACCGTCGATGCGCTCGGGCACCGGCGAGGGCTCGTCGCCGTCGGCGATGCCGGTGATGACGTACGCCGCCTCCTGCGTTGACGGGGCCATGGGCGCCGACATCTCCACGGGCGAGGCGTCGACGGGGGCGGCCGCGGCGAGCGCCCGCGCCTCGGCGAGGGCCCGACGGGCCACCCGCACGGCGAGCAGGGCAGCACCGAGCGCCAGAAGGGCGAGGGCGCCCAGGCTCGTCAGCCAGATCTGCTCCGTGGTCACCCGCCCGAGCCTACAAGTCCCTGCTGCGTGGGCCTCACGGGATTGCGAGGTCACCCTGCGGGCGCACCCTGAGCCACAGCAGGCCGTAGCCCTCGAGCGGCACGGTGTGGGTCCTGCTCCCACGGGCGACCACCGTGTCGGCGAGCAGGTCGACCGCCTCCAGCCCGACGTCGTCCGGGTCGATCGGGACCTCGACGGTGACCGGCTCCGAGGACAGGTTGTGCACCGTCAGCACCGACGAGCCGTCGAGGTCGCAGCGGTGGGCGAGCACCTGCCGGTGCGGCTGCTCCACCACGGACCACTCCCCCCAGCCCAGCTCCGGGCAGGTGCGTCGCAGGCTGATGAGCTTGCGCATGAAGCTCCACAGCGAGTCGGGGTCACGCAGCTGGTCGGCGACGTTGACGTGCTCCGGCCCGTAGGCGCCGGGCACGACGCGCTGGATCAGCTGGCTGGGGGCGGCCGCGGAGAACCCGCCGTTGCGCCCCGGGCTCCACTGCATCGGCGTGCGCACGGCCATGCGCCCGTCGACGTCGAGGTCCTCCCCCATCCCGATCTCCTCGCCGTAGTAGAGCGTCGGCGTGCCCGGCAGGGAGAACATCAGGCTGTAGGCCATCCGGACCCGCCGGGGGTCGCCGTCGAGCATGGGCGGGAGCCGGCGCTTGAGGCCTCGGCCGTAGAGCTGCATCGACTCCTCGGGGCCGAACGCGTCGAAGACCTCCTGGCGCTGCTTGTCGGTGATCTTGTCCAGGGTCAGCTCGTCGTGGTTGCGCAGGAAGGTGGCCCACTGGCAGGTACGGTCGATGGCGGGTCGCTGCTCGATCGCCCGGACGATGGGCCGGGCGTCCTGGCGGGCCAGGGCGAGGTACGCCGCCTGCATGCCGATGAAGTCGAACTGCATCTGCAGCTCGTTGGCGGCCGCGCCGCCGAAGAACGCACGCTGCTGCGCGTGCGGGAGGTTGACCTCACCGAGCATCATCGCCTTGCCCGATCGCCGGTTGAGGAACCCGCGGATGGTGCGCATCAGCTCGTGCGGGTCGACGACCAGTTGGGGGTCGTCGGTGTTGAGGGCGCGCTGCTCCAGGAACGGGATGCCGTCGACCCGGAAGCCGTCGAACCCGAGCTCCAGCCAGAACCCGATCGTCCGCAGGATCTCGTCCACCACGGCCGGGTTGGCCAGGTTGAGGTCGGGCTGGTGGCGGTAGAAGTTGTGGAGGTACCACTCCCCCGTGCGCTCGTCGAGCTCCCAGATGGAGTCCTCCTGGTCGGGGAACACCACCTTCTCCGACGTGTCCGGCGGCTCGGTGTCGCGCCACACGTAGAAGTCGCGGTAGGGGTTGGTCTTGCTGCGGCGGGCCGCCCGGAACCACGGGTGCTGGTCGGAGGTGTGGTTGACGATCAGGTCGGCGATCACGTTGATGCCGCGGTCGTGCGCGGTCCGGATGACCTCGACCAGCTCGCCGTGCGTCCCCAGCCGAGGGTCCACTCCGTAGAAGTCGGTGATGTCGTAGCCGTCGTCGCGGTCGGGACTCGGGTAGAACGGCATCAGCCACAGGCACGTGATCCCGAGCTCGGCGAGGTAGTCGATGCGCTGGGCCAGCCCGCCGAGGTCGCCCACGCCGTCGCCGTTCGCGTCGTAGAAGGTCTCGACGTCGAGGCAGTAGATGACGGCGGACTTCCACCACAGGTCGCTCGTGTCGGTCACTCTCATCGATCCACACAACCGCATGGCACGGCTGCCGACAAGGCCCTCGCGTCGACGGGCTCAGCGCAGCGCCGGCAGGACCTCCGCGGCGAACGTGTCGATGAAGCGGGTCTGGTCCTGCCCGACGTGGTGCAGGTACAGGTCGTCGAAGCCGAGCGCTGCGAGCTCCGCCAGCCGCTCGCGGTGCCAGCCGAGGTCGGCGGAGACCAGCACCGCGCCCCGTACGGCGTCGATGCCGACGTGCTCGGCCATGGCGTCGAACGCAGCCGGGGTCTCGGTGTCCCAGCACACCGGCTCGGGGAACACGTTGGTGCGCCACTGGTCCAGGGCGATCGCCTCCGCCTCCGCCTCCGTCGGCGCCCACGACAGGTGCACCTGGAGGCTGCAGGTGCCGCGGCCGCCGGCTCCGCGGTACGCCTCCACGACCTGGCGCAGGGTCTCGGCGGGCTGGTTGAGCGTGACCAGGCCATCGGCCCACGCGGCGACACGGGCGGCGGACTCGACCGACACCGCCGGTCCGACCAGCAGTGGCTGCTGTGCCGGGAGGTCCCAGAGGCGCGCGCGGTCGACGCACACGAGGCCGTCGTGGGTCACCTCCTCACCGGCCAGCAGCCGACGGATCACGTCGACGCACTCCTCCAGGCGTCGGGTGCGCTCCTCCTTCGGGAGCCACCGGTCCCCGGTGACGTGCTCGTTGGCGGCCTCACCGCTGCCGAGCGCGACCCAGAAGCGACCGGGGAACATCTCCGCCAGGGTCGCGATCTTCTGGGCGTGGACGGCCGGGTGGTAGCGCTGGCCCGGCGCCGACACGCAGCCCAGGGCGAGGTCGGTGGTGGCCAGGGCCGCGCCCAACCACGACCAGGTGTAGCCGGAGTGGCCCTGCCGCTCGCTCCACGGCGCGAGGTGGTCAGAGCACATCGCCATGTCGAAGCCGGCCCGGGCGGCGTGCTGGACGTCGTGGAGCAGGCGGGAGGGTGCGATCTGTTCGTGTGAGGCGTGGAACCCGACGCGCATCGCCCCACGTTAGCCAGTCGCGCGCGTCTGTCCACCCCACCTGGCGCCCGCCGCAGAGACGAGCAGGCGCCAGCCCACCAGCAGCGCTCCCGTCACCAGTGTCGCGACGACGACGAACGGGAGTGCCGTCCCCGCGTCGGTGAGCACACGCAGCACCATGCCGCCGAGCAGCGTGGCGAGCCAGACGAGCAGGCCTGCCGCCAGCGACGCCGGCGGGGTCCGGCGCAGGAGGATCACCGCCCAGCCGACCAGCAGGCCCACCACGAAGGGCCACGCGGTGTGGGCGATGCCCCCGAGGGTGAGCCCTTCCTCGTGGCTGGACCGACCCGCGACGGCGAAGAGGACGACGAGCACCAGGTCCAGGGGAAGCCACCGCATGGGGCCAGTCTGTCAGGCGCCGCCGCGGCTCCCTGCGGTGCTGGTCACCTGCCGCGGATGATGCGGCGTACGCGTTCCCAGCGCTCCTTGACCGCCGCCTCGGCGCCGAGGGCCGTCGGGCGGTAGTACTCGGCGTCCATCACCTCGTCGGGGGCGTACTGCTGCTCGGCGATCCCGAAGGGCTCGTCGTGGCTGTAGGTGTAGGTCTTGCCGTGCCCGAGCGCCTCGGCTCCCGGGTAGTGGGCGTCACGCAGGTGGGCCGGCACGGATCCGATGCGGCCCGCCCGCACGTCGGCCTGGGCCGCGTCGATCGCGGTGATCACGGCGTTGGACTTCGGGGCGACCGCGAGGGCGATCGTCGCCTGCGCGAGGTTGAGCCGCGCCTCGGGCATCCCGATCAGCTGCACGGCCTGCGCGGCGGCGACTGCGGTGGTGAGGGCCGTCGGGTCCGCCAGGCCGACGTCCTCGCTGGCGAGGATGACCAGGCGCCTGGCGATGAAGCGGGGGTCCTCCCCCGCCTCGATCATGCGTGCGAGGTAGTGGAGGGCGGCATCGGCGTCGGAGCCGCGTACGGACTTGATGAAGGCACTGATCACGTCGTAGTGCTGGTCGCCCTGGCGGTCGTAGCGCACCGCTGCCTGGTCGACCGCGGTCTCGGCGGTCGCGAGGTCGATCTCGACCTGACCGTTGCTCGCCGCGGCGCCCGCAGCGGCCTCGAGGTAGGTGAGCGCGCGCCGGGCGTCGCCTCCCTCGAGCCTCACGAGGTGGGCTCGTGAGTCGTCGGCCAGCGTGACGCGTCCGCCCAGTCCACGCTCGTCCTCCAGCGCCTGGCCGATGACTTCGGTGATGTCTTCGTCGGTGAGCGACTGCAGGCGCAGCAGCAGGCTGCGGGAGAGCAGTGGGCTGATGACCGAGAAGAAGGGGTTCTCCGTGGTGGCCGCGATGAGGGTCACCCACCGGTTCTCCACGCCCGGAAGCAGGGCGTCCTGCTGGGCCTTGGTGAAGCGGTGCACCTCGTCGACGAACAGCACCGTCTCCTGGCCTGTGCGAACCAACTCGGCCCGAGCCTGGTCGATCGCCGCACGGACCTCCTTCACGCCCGCTGCGACGGCAGAGACCTCCACGAAGCGACGTGACGTCTGCTGGCTGACGATCGCCGCGATGGTCGTCTTGCCGGTGCCGGGAGGTCCCCACAGCAGCAGCGACATCGACTGGTCACCCTCGATGAGGCGCCGAAGGGGGGAGCCGGCCGCCCGCAGCTGCGCCTGGCCCACCAGCTCGTCGAGCGTCCGGGGACGCATGCGCACCGCCAGCGGCGCGGAGGCGTGGGTGTTGGCACCCAACGACCCCGCGCCGGGGACTCCCGGCGACGGTTGCTGTCCCGGGACGTCGAACAAGGCTTCCACGAGCCGAGGATAGGTCGACGCCGGTCAGTGACGGCGAATGCTCAGGCGCCCACCGTCGACTGCGTCTTCAGGTCGGTCCACGTGTCGCGGTAGCCGGGCTCGGTGTGGCGCTCGATGGTCGGCGTGGCCCCGGGCACCGGAGCACCCCGGTCGTCGACGCCCAGCAGCTTCGCCGTCACCGGGGTCGCGGGGTGCTGGCCCAGCTCGCCGGCGAAGTGGCAGGCGACCTTGTGACGCTTGCCGATCTGCAGCAGCGGCGGCTCCACCTTGGCGCAGATCTCCTGCGCGTAGGAGCAGCGCGTGCGGAATCTGCACCCCGACGGCGGGTTGATGGGGCTCGGGACGTCACCCTCGAGCATGATCCGCTCGCGCCGACCGCCGATGGCCGCCTGCTTCACGTCGGGCACCGCCGACAGCAGGGCCTGGGTGTAGGGGTGGTGGGAGTGGTTGTAGATGCGGTCGCGGTCGCCGATCTCGACGATCTTGCCGAGGTACATGACCGCCACCTCGGGGCAGAAGTGCCGCACGACGGCGAGGTCGTGGGCGATGAAGAGGAACGCGATCTCGAACTCGCGCTGCAGGTCCTGCAGCAGGTTGATCACCTGCGCCTGGATCGACACGTCGAGAGCGGAGACCGGCTCGTCGGCCACCAGCAACTTCGGGTTGAGCGTCAGGGCCCGGGCGATGCCGATGCGCTGGCGCTGGCCACCGGAGAACTCGTTGGGGTAGCGGTTGTAGTGCTCGGGGTTGAGCCCGACGACCTCGAGGAGCTCCTGCACGCGCGGCAGGATCTTGTCCTTGGGCACCATGTTGTGCACCGCGAGCGGGGCCCCGACGATCGAGCCAACCGTGTGACGGGGGTTCAAGGAGGTGTACGGGTCCTGGAAGATCATCTGCACGTCACGGCGCAGCGGCTTCATCTCCCGGCTGCTCAGCTGGGCCAGGTCCTTGCCCTCGAACATCATCGAGCCGCCGGTCGGCTTGTAGAGCCGGGTGATCAGGCGCCCCGTGGTCGACTTGCCACACCCGGACTCGCCGACCAGGCCCAGGGCACCTCCGCGGGGCACCTCGAAGGAGATGCCGTCGACGGCCTGTACCTGGCCGATCGTGCGCCGGATCAGGCCTGAGGACTTCACGGGGAAGTACATCTTGAGGTTGTCGACGCTCAGCACCGCCGGCGCGGACTCGTCGAGCTCGGTCGCGGCGTGCCCGTGCTCCACGAGGCTGGCGAAGTCCTGGTGGCCCGCCTTTGCCTCGTGGTCGCCGATGACGTCGTGGGCAGACCCGGAGACGTCACGTTCACCCGTCTCGGCGGCGTTGGCGCCGACCTCGCTCGCGCCGACCTC
>JAJPEO010000030.1 GCA_021166815.1 Nocardioides sp. | reverse complement strand
TCTCGATCGCCTCGATGTCGCCGCCGGCCTCACCGATGGCCGTCGCGACACGTCCCAGGGACCCCGGGACGTCGGGCAGCTCTACGCGCAGGAGGTACGGCACGGCATCGAGGCTAACGCGCGGTCATGACGACGGTGTTTCGTGTCCGTGACCGGAGCCCGCTCCGGCCAGTCGTACGGCCAGCCCGCTGGCCCGCTGGGCGACGCGCCCGATCGCGGCGCGCACCCACTCCTCGGGCCCCACGACCGTGACCTGCTCCTGGGCCCGCGTGACCGCGGTGTAGAACAGCTGGCGCGTCAGCAGCCGCGACTCCTCGTCGGGCAGGACCACCGTGACGTGGCGCGCCTGGCTGCCCTGCGCCTTGTGGATCGTCATCGCGTGCATCGTCTCCACGTCGCCCAGCCGCGCCGGCGCGAACAGCCGCGGGCCGTCCGGCCCGGCGACCACGACCCGCCGTCCCTCGGGGGTGTCCACGACGACGCCGGAGTCACCGTTGTAGACACCGAGGACGTAGTCGTTGGCGGTGATCAGCACCGGGCGCCCGACGTAGGCCCACTCGTGCACGGGCGTGGCGGTGGTGTCGGCGAGCCAGTGCTCGACGCGGCGGTTCCAGTGGCGTACGCCGTACGGTCCCTCGCGGTGGGCGCACAGCAGGCGGTGCTGCTCCAGGGCCTTCAGCACGTCGGCGCCGTGGGCGTAGCCGGTCGCGGCCGAGCACAGGGCCTGCGCCGCGCCCAGCGCTGCCTCGCGCACCGCCGGGTCGTCCCCGCCCTGCACCCACCGCACCCGCTCGCCGCCGCGGGCCAGCTCCTCGAGCGCCGCGTCGGCGTCGCCGTCGCGGATCGCGCGCGCCAGCGCCCCGATCTCGTCGCCGAAGCGGTGGGCGGTGACCAGCTGGGCCACGGGGGTGTCCGGGCGTGAGTGGTAGCCGGTGACGATGTCGTTGAGCACCGCCCCCGCCTCGACCGAGGCGAGCTGGTCGGGGTCGCCGACCAGCACCAGGCGCGCGTCGGGCCGCACCGCTTCGAGCAGCCGGGCCATGAGCGTCAGCGACACCATCGACGTCTCGTCCACCACCACGACGTCGTGGGGGAGGCGGTTGGCGCGGTGGTGGCGGAAGCGGGTGGAGTTGCCGGGGTCGAGCCGCAGCAACCGGTGGATGGTCATCGCCTCCACGCCGCTGAGCCGGTCGTGGTCGTCGGGGTCGAGCCTGGCCTGCCGCAGCGACTCCTGGAGCCGGGCCGCCGCCCGCCCCGTCGGTGCGGTGAGCGCGATGCGGACCGGCTGGCCCTGGGCGGCGTACTGCTCGTGCAGGGCGACCAGCAGGCCGGCCACCGCGGTGGTCTTGCCGGTGCCGGGGCCGCCGGTGATGACGGTGGTCCACTGGCCGGCGGCGGAGAGGCAGGCGGCGCGCTGCTCGGCGTAGCCGGGCTTGGCGAAGACGCGGTCGAGGGTGGCCGCCATCAGCGCGGCGTCGTGGGGTGGTGTCGATCCCGCGCGGGCCGTGAGGTCGTGGAGGATCTGGGTCTCCTGCTCGTGGTAGCGGTCGAGGTAGACCAGGTCGTGCCCCGCGCCCTGCTCGTGGCGCAGCACCCCCTGCTCGACGCGCCTGCTGGCCGCGATCGCGGCACGCCACGACTCCGCCTCGGGCCACGGCAGGTCGGGCGCGACGTCACGGTCGAGGGTCTGCAGGTCGAGGCAGACGGCGCCACCGCGCACCGCGCGGCAGGCCAGCGCCGCCGCGAGCAGCACCGTCTCGTCGTGCTCGCCGGCGACCAGCCCCACCGCGCGAGCGACGTGGACGTCGGCGGCGGTCAGCACACCCGCGGAGTTGAACTGACCCAGCAGACCCCCTGCGCGCAGCGCCAGGTCGCGGTCGGCCGCGTCGACGGCCTCGAACAGCTCGGTCATGACCCACCTCCCGGTGCGGATGCGGCATCGAGCAGGTCGGACAACGCCTCGACCAGCGCCACGGGCGGCTGCCAGCTGAAGACGCCGCACGGGGAGCCGTCGACCACCGGCGTCGCGGGACCGCACATGCCGCGGACGTAGAGGTAGAGGACGCCGCCGAGGTGGACCGCCGGGTCGTAGCCGGGCAGGCGCCAGCGCAGGAAGCGGTGGAGCACCACGACGTAGAGGAGTGCCTGGAGGGGGTAGTCGCTGTGGCCCATCGCCTCGCGCAGGCGGTCGGGGTGGTAGTCCAGGGCGGTCAGCGGGCCCGCGACGTCGCCCAACCAGTTGGTCTTGTAGTCGACGGTGAGGTAGCGCATCTGGCCCCCGACCTCGCGACGCAGCACGACGTCGATCGAGCCGGTGAGGTAGCCGCGCAGTGCCTGCCCGGCCAGCACCGGGTCGGCGTCGAGGGCGTCGGCGTAGGAGCGCACCGCGTCGCCCTCGGGCAGGTGCGCGCGCAGGAGCGGCGCCAGGTCACCCAGGCGTACGTCGACCCCCGTCGGTCGCGCCTGGTCGCCTCCCGCGAGCGGCACCTCGAAGTCGAGCTCGGTGAGGCGCTCGCCCGGCGGCAGGTCCATCAGCGTCGCGTCGCCGGTGAGCGGCCCGAGCGGGCTGGTGCAGACGGCCACCAGGGCGTCGGCGAGGGCGTCGACGTCGAGGTCGGGCACCCCCCACCAGGCGAGCTGCTCGGTGATGTGGTCGACGAGCTCGGCGCGCAGGTCGGGGGCGGTGACGTCGGCGTGCTCGAGCACGGCGTGGACCAGGGACCCGAACGTCGCACCCATGGGCAGGGTCGCCATCGGCGAGGCGACCGCAGCCAGCGCGGCGGATGCGGGGTCCTCGACGGGCAGGTCGCTCGTGAGCTCGACCGGGAGCTGGTCGCCCGGGTCCATGCCCTCGAGACCGTCGGCGGTGTCGGGCTCGGAGAGGGGTTCGACCGCGGACGGGGCCGCGGGGGCGGCGTGCGCGGCAGCCGAGGAGAGGGCGGTGTAGGAGGTGCGGCGCCACTCGGTGTCGATCGTGCGGTCGAAGACGCGCACCGACAGCGCGTCGCGGGAGGGCTCCAGCGGCGTCGTGTCGGGCACGTCGGGCACGGCCAGCTCGGGCTGGGGCCCGCCACGGTCGCGCCACTCGGCGAGCCGGTCGACGATCTCGTCGTCCGAGCCGAGCGGCACCACGTCGGGGATCGCCCCCACGCCCGGGGTCCGCCCGAACAGCGCACGGTGGAGCGCGGAGTGGGGGGTGTTGTTGGTGGGGGCGTACCACGCGACGACCTGCGAGCGCGCCCGCGTGAGGGCCACGTAGAGCAGCCGCAGCGACTCGCCCGCGTCCTCGCCGAGGTGGCGCGCGTGGCGCGGCTTGCGCGCCGGCGTCGGCCCACCGACGTCGCGGCAGCGACGCCCCTGGTCGTCGTGGAAGAGGAGCACCTCGGTGTCGGAGCGGACGAAACGGTCCCAGAGGCTGGGGGCGTAGACGATGGGGTACTGCAGGCCCTTGCTGCCGTGGATCGTCACCAGCTGCACCGCCTCGGCGTCGGAGTCGAGGCGTCGGGTGCGCTCGCTGGCGACCTCCTGCTTGTCGTCGGCCACCTGCTCGCGCAGCCACGTGAGGAGGCCGAGCGCGCCGAGGTGCTCGGAGACCGAGACGCGGTGCAGCGCCTCGCCGATGTGGTGGAGGTCGGTCAGCATCCGCTCGCCGTCGACGCGGCGCAGCACCCGCTCGGTCAGGCCGTCGATGACCGTGGACTCCAGCACGGCGGCGATGCCCCGGGTGGCGAGCAGGTCGGCGAGGCCGCGCATCCGGTCGCTGAGGTCGTCGGTCAGCTCGGCGTCGCCGCCGTCGAGGTCGGCGGCGCTCAGCCCGATGAACGACGTGAGCGCGCAGGCGCGGACCCGTGTCGTCTGGTGGGGCCGCTCCAGCGCCTCGAGGAGCACCAGCCACTCGGTGGCCGCGGGGGTGCGGAAGACCGAGCCGCTGGCGTTGACCACGGACCGTACGCCGACCTCGGCGAGCGCGGCCTGGGCGGCGGCGAGCTCGTGGCGGCGGGCGGCCAGGACGGCGATGTCACCGGGACGCACCGGCCGGCCCTCGTAGGTGGCGCCGCTGGTGAGGAGGCGCTTGATGTCGCGAGCGAGGTCGGTGGCGATGTGGGCGCGCCAGTCGTCGATGGGCGACGGCTTGTCGCGGGAGCCCAGGCCCATCTCCTGGCGGCGTGCCACGCGCA
The DNA here is from genome assembly GCA_021166815.1 of Nocardioides sp. Taxonomy (GTDB): domain Bacteria; phylum Actinomycetota; class Actinomycetes; order Propionibacteriales; family Nocardioidaceae; genus Nocardioides. The sequence continues at coordinate 2,918 of JAJPEO010000030.1, read as the reverse complement.
GGCGGAACGGCGCACCGGCCCCCTCGAGGCGCGAGGTCTCCTGGGCGGCCGTCACGGGCAGGACGCCGATCTCGGGGTGGCCGAGCTCGGCGCCTTCCAGGAGGGCGTGGACCGAGTCGAGCAGCGGGGCGTCGGCGCGCCAGTTGACGCCGAGGGTCTGGCGCTCGGTGGCGATCTCGGCGGCCTGGAGGTAGGTGACGATGTCGCCGCCGCGGAAGGCGTAGATGGCCTGCTTGGGGTCGCCGATGAGCACCAGCGTGGCCTCGCCGTGGAAGGCGCGGCAGAACACCTGCCACTGCACCGGGTCGGTGTCCTGGAACTCGTCGATCAGGGCCACCCGCCACCGCGCGCGCATCCGGCGCGCGGCGTCCGAGGGGGTGCCGGGCGTGGTCTCGCGCAGGGCGTCGGCGAGCTGGCTGAGGAGGTCGTCGTAGCCCAGGACGCCGAGGCGTCGCTTGCGCCGCTCGACCTCGGCCAGCACGTCGGTGGCGAACCGCACCCGCGCGGCGGCCACCGAGTCGGGCTCGTCGACCAGCGCGTCCTGCGGCTCGACCTGGGTGGCCGGGTCGTCGATCACCGCCCGTGCGATCTGCATCGCCAGCCCGTGGCTCCACGGCGGCACGTCGAGGTGGGCGAAGCGGGAGAGGTAGAGGTCGTCCACGACCTCGCGGGTGATCTGCTCGAGGTCCTCGACCAGGGTCGCGTCGGTGTCGGTGTCGCCCGCGACGCCGAGGCTGCGCAGGACCAGCTGGCAGAACTGGTGGATCGTGGCGATGGTCGCGGCGTCGAAGTCGGTGAGCGCGGACGTCAGGCGCGCCAGCCGCAGCGCGCGCTCGGCCTCGTCGGCGTCGAGCAGCCAGGTGAGCAGGGCGTTGTCGGGATCGGCGCCCTCGGGGTGAGCCAGCGCCTGCCGCGCCTCGGTGAGCGCGCCCCGGACCCGCTCGCGCAGCTCCTGGCTGGCGGCGCGGGTGAAGGTCACCACGAGCAGCTCGTCGAGGCTGGCGACGCCCTCGGCGACGTAGCGGGTGACGAGCGCGGCGATCGTCCAGGTCTTGCCGGTGCCGGCACTGGCCTCCAGCAGGGTGGTGCCGGTCGGCAGCGGGCCGGCGATGTCGAAGGTCTGCATCATGCGGGCAGCACCTGCTCGTGGCCGCTGGTCAGCAGCGGGCCCCAGATCCGCCACGCGTAGTGGGCCAGGCGGTGCGGCCCCTGCGCAGTCTCGGCCTCGTCGGGACGCAGCGGTGCGGCGAGCGCGGCGTACGGGGGCTCGGGGCCCCAGGCCCGCACGTGCCAGGCATCGGCGTCGTCGCCGGGGAAGCCGGCGTCGTTGAAGCGCGGCGTCTCCCACTTCTTGCGCGCCCGCAGGTCGGGCAGCGCGTTGCCGCCGCGCAGGGCCAGCTCGTGCTCGCCGGCCCAGGCCTCGGCGGTGCGGACGGGGATCGGGAGGGGCTCGCGCAGGCCGCGCTCGTAGACGTCGACGAGGTCGCGCAGCCACTCGCGCGCCTGGGGCTCGGGCACCGGGGCGACCTGGGCCCGCTGGGCGCCGCTGCGCTGGTTGCCCACCGACTGGATCGTCCAGTTGTGGTCGGGGTGGCCGCACGCCAGGGCGAGTGCGTCGATCCAGCCCCGGATGCGCTGGCGCGGACCGAGGGTGGAGTAGGTGACGGTGACCTGCTGGTGGGCGAAGAGGTCGTCGATCGTGCCGGTGACGCGCCTGTCGCCGAGGTCGATGTCGACGTCGAGGGTCCGCTTGGTGTGGCCGTCGCGCAGGCGGAGCGCGCTGGTGACCAGCGGCTGGGCCTTGCCGGCGACCTCCTTGAGCACCGCCACGCCCAGCGCGCTGGGGGGCAGCAGCCCGCGCAGCTGCTCGGCGGTCATCGCGGCGCCGGGATCGGCCCCGGCCAGCACGTCGCGGACGAGGCGGTCGCCTACCTGCCACTTCTCCAGGGCGTCGAGGGTGATCGGGATCGCGTCGAGCACCTCGTCGGCCTCGTAGGGCGTGGAGATCTGCATCCGGGAGGTGAAGAACGCCTTGACCGGGTGGCGGAAGAAGTCCTGGAGGTCGGCCAGCGAGACGTCGGTGGCGACCTCGGGGGTGGCGAGCGGCTCCGGCACCAGGGTGCGTACGTCGATCCTGCTGGTCCGCGCCGACTCCGCTCCGCGCAGGGCGGTGCGGTCGAACGTGAACGGCTCGGTGCCGCAGAGGCGCCCGGGCACGAGGTTGGCCTCGTCGAAGGGCTGGAGCGGGTGGGCGACGACGACGTGGTCGCTGACCGGGTCGGCGGCGGTGAGGTCGAGGGCGTCGATGAGCTCGCCGAGGGGCACCGCGGGCGGTCGCGCCGCGCCGGTGTGCTCGCCGCGGCCGGTGTAGGTGATCACCAGCGTCTCGGTCGCCGCCGCAATCGCGTCGAGCAGCAGCTGACGGTCCTCGGAGCGGACGTCGCGCTCGCCGGTGTGGGGACGGCGGGCCAGGACGTTGTCGCCGTCGACGGTGGTGGTGCGGGGGAAGACGCCGTCGTCCATGCCGACCAGGCACACCACGCGGTGCGGGACCGAGCGCATCGGGACCATCGTGCAGACGGTGAGCGTGCCGGTGCGGAAGTTGGAGCGGGTGGGGCGCCCGCGCAGCCGGTGGGCCAGCAGGGAGCGCACGTCGGCGTGGCGCAGGGCCGTGTCGCCGTCGGACTCCCCGGCGATGCGGGCGAGCTCGCGGTCGAACTGCGCGACCTGCCACACCGAGTCGGGCGGGGTGGCGGTGAGCTGGTGGACCCCGTCGGCCAGGGCGCTGCTCCACTCCGCGGCACTGCGGGCGGCGCCCGCGCGGCGGAGGAAGGCGTGGAGCCGGTCGACGAACTCGGCGAAGCGGCCCACGAGCTCGAGGTGGCCGTCGCCCACGTCGTCGAGCGGCAGGGTGTCAC
>JAJPEO010000018.1 GCA_021166815.1 Nocardioides sp. | reverse complement strand
GGGTCGGGAAGACCTCGGCCTCGTCCGGCAGCAGCTCCGCGAGGCGGTGCGCCGAGGCGTGCTGGTGGCGCACGAGGGCGTCGGTGTGGTCGGGGCCCAGCAGGTCGGGGCGGCCGGTGGCGCCGTACAGCAGCGAGCCGCCCGTGAAGACCGCGACGTGGTCGTCGCCGTCGGCCAGCGCGTAGGAGAGGTGGGTGAAGGTGTGACCCGGCGTCGCCAGGGCGGTGACCTTCATGCGCGGGCCGACCTCGATGACGTCGCCGTCGCTGATCGGGGTGCGCGCGAAGGCGACGTCGTCGGCGGCGTTGACGTGGTACTGCGCGCAGGTCGCGTCGGCGAGGGCCAGGCCGCCGGTGACGTAGTCGTTGTGGATGTGCGTCTCGAAGACGTGCAGCAGGCTCACGCCCTCGCGAGCGAGGAGGTCCATGACCCGGTCGATGTCGCGCTGCGGGTCGACGACGAAGGCGACCTCGCCGTCGTGCACGAGGTAGCTGCGGTCACCCAGGCTGGGGGTGTCGATCGTGATGATGTTCAGGTCGGTCATGGCGGTGTCTCGGGCTCCTCGTTTCGAGTGTTCCGTCAATCCCCCCGGGGGGTTGTTTCCACCGTAGCATATCCCCCAGGGGGGATACGAGGTCAAGACGCCCACCGCCCTTCGGAGGGGTTCGACGGGTTGCGATCGACCGGATCGGGCGCACACTGGAAGGACACGGCCACCACGAAGGAGATGAGCGCCGTGATCACCCTTTCCCACGACCTCGAGAGCATCCACCACGACCTCGGCCACCGCCTCGCCCTGGCGGCCACCGCCCGGCCCGACCCCCTCCACCCACGGGGGCACTACACCGCGATCGACACCTTCCTGGCCGTGGCGAGCCGGCACAACGCGGCCATGGTCGACGCGATCGCCCCGCTGGTCCGCGGCCTCCCGGAGGGGCACGACCTGGCGCACGACTACCTCCTCGCCAGCCGGGCGTACGAGCACACGCTCAACCAGGTGAAGGCCAAGCTCTACGGCTCCACGTTCGTCGTGAACCGCCCGTGGCCGTCAGTCTGGAGCGACGTGCGCGAGTGCTTCGCCTCGGTGTGCGACCTCGAGCGACGCCTGGCCGACGCGTTGCGGTCCGAGACCGCGGGTCCGGACGAGCCGGCACCGGAGGACGAGGACCTCAGCGCCCGCCTGCACCACGCCGAGCTCCGGGCCCCCACCCGCCCGCACCCCCACATCCCCCACCAGGGCCTGCCGGGACGGATGGCACGGATGGTCGCCCGACGCGTCGACCGGTTCTGGGACAGCGCCGAGGGCCGGATGGTCCCCGAGCCGGTGCGCCACCACGACCGCGAGCACCAGGGTCCGCTCACGCAGTACCTGCTGGCCGACCCCCACCTCGACAGCTGACCGACCGGCGCGTGGTCGCGCCTAGGCTCGCCCCATGGCCGACCACGTGCTCGACGACCTCGGGGCCGAGGTGCCCCTGACCCTGCCTGCACGCCGTGTCGTCAGCCTCGTCCCCTCGCTCACCGAGGCCCTGGCCGCGACCGTGCCGGAGCGCCTGGTCGGGGCGACCGACTGGTGCACCCACCCCGCCGACCTCGACGTGACCCGCGTCCGCGGCACCAAGAACCCCGACCTCGCCGCCGTCGCCGCCCTCTCCCCCGACCTCGTCGTCGCCAACATGGAGGAGAACCGCGAGATCGACGTACGCCGCATGCGCGAGGCCGGGCTGGCCGTGTGGGTCACGCGCATCGACACCGTCGCCGACGCGCTGGCGAGCATGGAGCGGCTGTTCGCCGAGGCCCTCGACGCCCACCCCGCCTGGCTCGTCGAGGCGCGGCGCCTGTGGGGCGGGCCGCCGCCCGCCGCCCGGGCCCGCGTCGCCGTCCCCATCTGGCGCGACCCGTGGATGGTCGTCGGGCAGGGGACCTACACCTCGGACCTGCTGCGTCACGCCGGCCTGGTCAACACGGTCGAGGAGCAGCGCTACCCGCACCTCGACGTCGCCGCCATCGAGGCTACCGCGCCCGACGTGGTGCTGCTCCCCGACGAGCCGTACGAGTTCACCGCCGAGGACGGCCCCGAGGCCTTCTCGGTGCCGACGCGACTGGTCCCTGGGCGGCTGCTCACGTGGTACGGCCCCGCGATGCTCGAGGCGCACCACGCGCTGGAGTCGCTCGGGCTACCCTCCGGTCCATGACCGACCCGATCCGCGAAGCGCAACGCCAGTGGAACTCCCACGGCTGGACCGACGCGGCGGACGGCATGGCGATGGTGATGTCGATCGTGCGCAGCCAGCAGCTGCTGATGGAGCGCATCGACGCCGCCCTGCGGCCGATGGACCTCACCCTCGCCCGCTTCGAGGTGCTGCGGCTGCTCGAGTTCGTGAAGTCGGGCTCCCTGCCGATGACCCGCCTGGGGTCGCTGCTCCAGGTCCACCCGACCAGCGTCACCAGCGCCGTCGACCGCCTGGAGAAGCAGGGCTTCGTCCAGCGGCAGCGGCGCGACGACGACCGGCGCGTGGTGCTCGCAGTGATCACCCCGGAGGGCCGTACGGTCCTCGACCGGGCCACCGAGGCCCTCAACTCGCAGGTGTTCGCGAAGCCGGGCCTGCCCCCCGACGAGGTCCGCGACCTCACCGGGCGCCTCACCGAGCTGCGAGCGGGGCTCGGCGAGGAGCTGTGACCGCTCCCTGCGGGGAGTGACTTCACAGTAACTATCTGGATGTCCTAGCATTGGATTACTTGGACATCCAACAAACTGTTCGACCGACGCTTGGAGCTCCCCCGTGCCCGACCTCCACACCCCGACGCACCCCATCCGCCTGGTCACCGCCAGCGCGCTGTTCGACGGCCACGACGCCTCGATCAACATCATGCGGCGCATCTTCATGAGCCAGGGCTGCGAGGTCATCCAC
>JAJPEO010000016.1 GCA_021166815.1 Nocardioides sp. | reverse complement strand
TCCAGGGCGGCGGCGGCCTCGGGCGCCTGGTCGCGTCCGCGACGCGGACGATCGGGGCGCGCACCCTCGGGCGAGGGAGCGGCCAGCAGGCCACCGACCACGCGCCCCGCGCGGCGGGGCGAGCGACCGTGCGGCCAGGCGTGCCCCAGGTCGACGACCAACGCGCGGAGCTCCTCCCAGACGCCCTCGATCCCCCCGAGGAGGCGCCGGCGTCGGCGTCGCGCCCGCAGCAGACGCGGAGCGACCGCGAGCAGCGCTCCCGCCGCCAGCGCGGCAAGGGCGCCCAGGATCACGCTCCACGGCACCGGGGACGTCTCGTCCGCGTCCGCCTCCGTGGCGGCGGGCTCGCCGCCACGCTCGGGCAGCTCGTCGGAGGGCTGGGCGGCGCTGGGCGTGGGCGTCGGCAAGGTCGGGGCCTCGAGGCCGGTGGTGGAGTAGCCGGGCGCCCGGCCGGTCCGGGCGCTGGGGGTGGGCTCGAAGCGCACCCAGCCCGACCCCGGGAAGAACAGTTCCGGCCAGGCGTGCATGTCCCAGGCGGAGTACTCCCACGTCGTGGGTCCCACGCGGCGCGGCTCGAGGAAGCCCACCGCGACCCGTGCCGGGATGCCGAGCGTCCTGGCCATGATGGCCATCGAGGCTGCGAACTGCTCGCAGTAGCCGACGCGGCCGGTCTCCTCGTCGAGGAAGGCCTCGAGGTCGGCGCCACCGCCGCCCACCGACTCCGCCTGGGAGATGTCGTAGCGGAAGCCGCCGCCCTCGCGGAACCACTGCTGGAGTGCCTGTGCCTTCTGGAAGCGGGTCGGCGCCTGGGCGGTGACAGTCGCCGCGAGGCGCCGGATGTCGTTGCTCACGCTCGCGGGCACCTCGGTGAAGATCGAGCGGACCGCGCTGGCGCCGGACGTGGCCGCGTCCATCGAGGTCGCGTCGTAGTCGAAGGAGAGCCCGCTGAAGCGGTAGCTCTGCCCGGCGCTGGTCATGTCCTCGTCGACGGAGATGAAGTCGCGGGTCGAGAGGTCGTAGCGCCACTGCTCGCCCGCGTCGATCGCGCTCACGTTGGCCGAGGTGGGCAGCCATGCGGACTCGAAGTTGTCCGTCACGCGTACCTCGTAGTCGCTGCGGCGCCGAGGAAGTGACAGCGCGACTCCCTCGGGACCAGGCACGTCGCCGGTGGCGGTCTGCTCGCTCGGGATGTCCCGGTCGCCCGGGGTCCAGCGCCCGTCGGTGAACCGCGTGAGCACCGAGAGCCTGAGGTAGGACGGCTTCTCGCCCCGGGTGTCGATCTCGAGCAGCGTGACGTCGAGTCCGCGGTTGAGGTCGCGGCGCAGGTCGACCATCGGGTTGGTCACCTCGACGGGCCCGCCCTCTCCGTCGCCACCCCCGAACAGGGTGACGTCGAAGGTCGGGATGCCGAGTGGCAGGACCAGCGCTGTCACCACCGTCGCCGTTCCCAGGGCGAACGCACTCGTGGCGATCGCGCCGGTGCGCACGGAGAACGACTCCGCGTCTCCTGCGTCGCTCGCGCGTCCCCATGCGCCGACCCGCTCGGCGTGCTCCACGAACGTCAGTGCCAGGAAGGCGGCCGCTGCCGCCACGAAGATCCACCAGGACACTCCGCGTCCCGTCACCGCGAGCGGGACGACGTAGGCGACGAGCAGGGGGATGCCGACGGCGGGTGCCCTGCGCAGCGCGACGCACAGGTCGCCCACCACGAGCAAGGCGGCCCCTGCGACCAGGAGCAGGGGGTGCACGGGCGGGACCGAGGTGGGCACCGGGGCGGGATGGGCGCGTGCCGACTCGGCGGCCTGCTGCAGTGCCGTCCCGAACGCCTCGAGGTTCGCGGGGCTCGGCACGACTGAGCCGGTGGTGGTCGCCAACACCACGAACCCTGCGGCGACGACCTGGGCGGCAAAGGTGACGTACGACGGCAGGCCCCACCAGCGCCCGCCCGCCCCGATGGCCACGACCACCGCGGCGAGGAAGAGCAGGGGGAGGGCCACCTCCCCGAAGTCCTCGGTGAGGACCCGCCAGGCGAGGAAGGTGGTCCAGCCTGCGGCGGCGGCGAGCGCCGCGGCGGTGAGCAGGGGTGAGCCGTGCCGGATCCCGGTCATGCGCGCCTCACGGCAAGGACGTCGGACCGGGTCTGGAGGAGCCCCAGGTCCTGCCACCGACTGTCGATGCGGTCGCGGGGGCCGACCACGACCGACGACCACCCAGCAGACGCCAGCAGGGTCGCGGCGCCGGGACCGGGTGTGGGCGGAAGGTGCGTGGCCCACTGGTCGGCGTCGAAGGCCAGGGCCAGGCTGGACGCCGCATGGGTGCGCAGCCGCCGCAGGAACGCGACGTCCTGCTCGACCAGGGCGCCGAAGACGCCGATGGTCACTTCTCCCTGCCCCGGCTCGGCGAGCCACTGGGTGTCGGGCACGGGGACGTGGGCGAGCTGGACGACGGCCAGGGCCTCCAGCAGGGGAGCGGCGCCGCTCTGCGCCGAGTGGGAGTGCCACTGCGTCTCCCGGCTCTCGCCCGCAGCCGTGACCAGCCGCACGGTGTAGCCGATGGTGGCGAGGTGGACGGCCACCGAGGCGGCGGCCGCGACTGCGGCCTCGAGCGAGGATGCGGCACCCTGCCCGCGGTGCGAGGTCAGCCGGTTGTCGAGGAAGACGGTGGCCCGTGACTGCCAGGGCTGCTCCTCGCGACGCACCATGAGCTCGCCGGTGCGAGCCGAGCTGCGCCAGTGCACGCGGCGCAGGTCGTCGCCGAGTCGGTACTCGCGCACGGTCACGTCCTCGGCGCTGCCGCTGGCGAACGCGCGGGGCCGGTTGTCGCCGGACCCCGTCCAGGCGCCGCCGAGCGGGATGGCGGACAGGGCAGTGATGCGGGGGGTGACGGTGAGCCGGGTGGTCGACTGGAACGAGCGCCCCAGCTCGACCAGGCCGAAGGGGTCGTTGACGCGCAAGGTCATGGGGCCGACCTCGAACTGTCCGCGGGTGTCGGAGCGCACCTGGTAGGTCGCGTGGCGCACCCAGCCCTGGCCGAGGCCCTCCAGGACGAACCGCGGCCGGGTGCCGAGGACGTACGGGATGCGTTCCTCCAGCAACAGCGACCCGCTCGTCGCGCGCCCGTGGTTGGTGATCGTGAGCCGCACGGTGGCCGGCTGTCCAGCCGAGACGACCTGCGGCGAGAGGGTGCGCAGGAGGGTGAGCTGGTGGCGGGAGCGGCCCACCCACCACGCAGCGATCAACGGCAGGACGCCCACCAGGACCCCGATCCTCACCAGGGTGCTGTGGCCCACGAGGACCGCGGAGAAGACGATGGCGCCGCCCGCAGAGAGGAAGGCCCACCCGCGGGTGGTCAGTGAGCGCAGCGCCTCACGCACGATCGGCGTCGGGGACGGGGACGGACTCCACGATCCGGGCGAGGATCGAGGAGGTGGTGCGGCCGCTCATGGTGGCCTCCACGTTGGGGAGGAGGCGGTGGGCCAGCACGGGCTGGGTGACGCCCAGGACGTCGTCGGGGAGCACGTAGTCGCGCCCCCTCATGGCAGCCCTCGCCTTGGCTGCGCGGACGAGGTGGAGGGTGGCGCGGGGGGAGGCGCCGAGGTGGAGGTCGCCGCTGGTGCGGGTCGCCGTCGCCAGTGCGACGGCGTAGCGCTGGACTGCGGGGGACACGTGGACGCGTCCGACGGCGGCGACCAGGTCGCGGATGCGGGCGCCGTCGGTGACCGGCGTGAGGTCATCGAGCGGGTTGTGGGCGGTGTGCTCCTCCAGCATCGCGATCTCGGCGGCCTCGACGGGGTAGCCCACCGACACCCGCGCCATGAACCGGTCGCGCTGGGCCTCGGGAAGGGCGTACGTGCCCTCCATCTCGATCGGGTTCTGGGTCGCGATCACCATGAACGGCTGCTCGAGGCGGTAGGTGGTGGTGTCGACGGTGACCTGGCGCTCCTCCATGCACTCCAGGAGGGCGGACTGCGTCTTCGGTGACGCGCGGTTGATCTCGTCGCCGACGACGATGTTGGCGAACACCCCGCCGGGTCGGAACTCGAACTCGCGCGTGTCCTGGTTGAACACCGACACGCCCGTCACGTCGGAGGGCAGCAGGTCGGGCGTGAACTGGATGCGGCGCACGGAGCAGTCGATGCTGCGAGCCAGCGCCTTGGCGAGCTGCGTCTTGCCGACCCCGGGCACGTCCTCGATGAGGAGGTGGCCCTCGGCCAGGAGCACGGTCAGGGCGGCGTTGACCACGTCGGGCTTGCCGGTGATCACGCGCTCGATGTTGGCGCGCACCGCACTGGTCACCTCGGTCACCGCGTCCAGGTCTGCAGCCTGCGTCGTCATGGGGCCCCGTTCGTCGTGCTGACAACCACCGTAAGTGGTGCACGCAACATACAGCCGGGCGTCGGCAGGGGCCCGTTGCTCCACCGATCGCCCCACTTTCCTCCACCGCCGGCGCGTTTCTTCCCCCACCAGCGCTCCACCCGGGGCCGTCGTGCGCTCTCAGAGGCGTTTCGACGCTCATTCCACGCTCACCGCCGGCGTCCGCCGCATCGCCCGACGACGACCGGGGCGGGTGGCTCGTCGCTGCAGAGCGGGCGAATTCGTGCTGCGACATGCCCAATTTGGGTTGACGGTGGAGTGATGTGGAGTACTGTGGGGCGAAGTGGGGGACAGGGTCGAAACTGCCCGCCGAGCAGCAGGGGAGGTGCCGGATGTTCTTCGGCACCTACACGCCCAAGCTCGACGAGAAGGGCCGGCTCTTCCTCCCGGCGAAGTTCAGGGAGCAACTGACGGAGGGGCTCGTGGTGACCAGGGGACAGGAGCGCTGCCTCACCATCTGGTCGCTCGAGGACTTCGGCCGGTTGACCGATCGGCTCCGCGAGGCGCCGATGACGCAGAAGGGCACCCGGGACTACGTCCGCATGCTGTTCGCCGCCGCCAGCCAGGAGGTGCCGGACAAGCAGGGACGTATCAACATCCCCGCCCCGCTGCGGGAGTACGCGTCACTCCGCAAGGAGTGCGTGGTCATCGGCTCGATGAACCGCATCGAGATCTGGGACCCCACCGCCTGGGCGACCTACAGCGAGGAGCAGGAGCAGAAGTTCTCCGAGCTCAGCGACGAGGTCTTCCCCGGCATCTGATCCACCGACGCACCGACAACTGCACAGCTGACGACAGACCCGCATCACCAGGTCTCATGCCCGCTCTCGTGCGAGCCATCTGGGGCAACTTCCCCGGCTCCAGAGGGCACTTCCCATCGCTTGCTCGAACGAGAGCGGGGAGCGGGCAGGGACCTGGTGCGGCGGCTCTCCCTCCTCGGGGAGTGTCAGCTCGCACCGCCAACCAGCAACAGCACCAACCAGTGGGGTCGAGACCATGAGCAACGCGCACTACGTAGGCCGCTCGGCGGCACCCGTGCCGCTGCGGGTGCGCGACCAGGCCCGTGAGGTGGTCGCGGTGGTGGCGTTCTCGGCCGTCACCGCGTCCGGCCTCGCGCTGGCCCTCCTCCTGGTCGCCTCGCTGGGCCGGCAGGGCTGACCCGATGGCCTCTCCGAGCCACGCCCCGGTGCTCCTCGACCGGGTCGTCGCGCTGCTGGCACCCGCCCTCGAGGCGCCGGGCTCCGTCCTCGTCGACTGCACCCTCGGCCTCGGCGGCCACAGCGAGGCGGTCCTGCAGGCGGTGCCGACGGCCCGCGTCATCGGCATCGACCGCGACCCCGACGCACTGGCGATGGCCTCCGAGCGCCTCGCCGCCTTCGGTGACCGGTTCATCGGCGTCCACGCCGTCTACGACGAGATCGCCGAGGTAGTGGCGGAGCAGGGCCTCGACCACGTCGACGCGGTGCTCTTCGACCTGGGGGTGTCCTCGATGCAGCTCGACGTCCGCGAGCGGGGGTTCGCCTACTCCGAGGACGCGCCGCTGGACATGCGGATGGACCCCACGACCGGCCGTACGGCCGCCGACGTCCTCAACACCGCCACGGCCAAGGAGCTGACGAGCATCCTGCGGACCTTCGGCGAGGAGAAGTTCGCCAGCCGCATCGCGGCGGCGATCGTCCGGCGCCGGGAAGAGACGCCGTTCACGACCAGCGCCGACCTGGTCGAGCTGTTGTACGCCACCATCCCCGCACCCGCCCGCCGCACCGGCGGACACCCGGCGAAGCGGACCTTCCAGGCGCTGCGCATGGAGGTCAACGACGAGCTGAGCGTCCTGAGGCGTGCGCTGCCGGCCGCGCTCGCCGTGATCGGGGTGGGCGGCCGGGTCGTCGTGGAGTCGTACCACTCACTGGAGGACCGCCTGGTCAAGCGCGCCTTCGCCGACGTCACCCGGCTCGACGTCCCACCCGACCTGCCCTTCGTGCCGGAGGGCAGTGAGCCCGCCTTCCGCAACGTCACCCGCGGCGCGGAGCAGGCCGACCAGCACGAGATCGAGCAGAACCCCCGAGCAGCCTCCGTCCGGTTGCGCGCCGTCGAGCGCGTCCTTCCCCCCGTCGCAGGAGCGTCCAGATGAGCAGTCCCGCACTCCAGCCCCGCCTCCGCGTGCCACGCGTCGCCCAGGACGCGGTGGCCCGAGCCCGGCTCACCGTGGTGCCCCGCGTGCGCTCGCGTGCCCCCCGGGTGCCGTTCGTCTCACTCGTGACCCTGGTGCTGGTCGGAGGGATCGTCGGCCTGCTGCTGTTCAACACCTCGATGCAGCAGGCGTCGTTCGCCGCTTCGTCGCTGGAGCAGCGCGCCGATGCCCTGGCGGCCCGTGAGCAGACGCTGCGCATGGAGCTCGACGACCTGCGCGACCCCCAGCGGGTGGCGACCCAGGCCCAGCGCATGGGCATGGTGATCCCGGCCGCGCCGGTGTTCCTCGACCTCGAGACCGGCGTCATCAGCGGCGCCCGTACGCCCGCGCTGCGCGAGGACGCTCTCAACCTGCTGCCGCAGGAGCCCGTCAAGCCGGCCATCCTGGCGCCGAAGCCGACCGTGGTGACGGTTCGAGCCGAGGCGTCGGCGCCGCAGCAGGCCACGAAGCAGGCGAGGCGTGGCACCGCGCGCCGCTCCGGGCAGCCCAACTCCGCGCGGCGATGACCGGCGCGGCCCCGCGAAACCCTGCGGCGCACCTTGTAGAAATGACCTGAGCCCCCTAGGACGGAGTGACCGTGCCGAGCACCACCCCCTCGCGTGACGTGCCGAGTCCGCGGTCCCGCGAGCGCGGAGGCAGTCGCGGCGCGCCGCTGGTGCGGCTGCGCGTGGGGTTCGTCCTGATCGCCATGGTGCTGTCGTTCTTCGGCGCCCGCCTGGTGCAGCTGCAGGCCATGGACCCGCAGTCGTACGCCACCATGGCGGCCGCCGAGGGGGCGGTGGAGGTGCCGCTGCAGGCGGAGCGCGGCGACATCCTCGACCGCAACGGCGTGGCGCTGGCGGGGTCCATCAAGGGCAAGATGGTCGTGGTCGACCCGCTGCTGACCCGCGACGAGGCCCCGGATCTGGCGCGGCTGCTGTCCGAGCGGCTGGGCCTGGACTACTTCCGCACCCTCGCCGCCCTCCGTGGGCGCAGCGAGTCCAGCCGCTACGAGTACGTCGCCCGGCGCGTGCCCAGCACCCTGGCCACCGACACCCTGGCGGCGGTGGACGAGGCCGGCTTCCGCGGGGTGATGCTCGAGGACGACCCGATCCGTGACTACCCGGCAGGAGACGTCGCCGCCAACCTCGTCGGCTACATGGGCACCGACGAGCCCCTCGGCGGCTTCGAGCGCACCTTCGACGCACAGCTCGCGGGGGAGGACGGACTGGCGACGTGGCACTCCTCCTCGAGCAAGGGCGTGCGCATCCCCTTGCGCGAGAGCACCGTCACCGCGCCTCGCAACGGCGCCGACCTGCGCACCACCATCGACCGTGACCTGCAGTTCTTCACCCAGAAGGTGCTCGCGCAGGCCGTGCGGACCTATCGCGCGGAGAGCGGCTCGGCGATCGTCATGGACTCGCGTACGGGCGAGATCCTCACCCTCGCCGACGTGCCCACCTTCGACGCCAACAAGCCGACCGAGGCCGACAAGGAGGATCTCGGTTCGCGTGCCCTCAACGACGTCTACGAGCCCGGCTCGGTGCAGAAGGTCCTCACGATGGCGTCGCTTCTCGACGCCGAGAAGACCTTCCCCCGGCAGCGGTTCAAGGTCCCCGGCTCGCTGGAGCGGCAGGACCGCCCGATCGGCGACTGGTTCGACCACGGCACGATCCGGCTGACGCTCGCCGGCATCCTGGCCAAGTCCTCCAACATCGGCACCGTGCTGGCGGCCGACGCGTTCACGCCCACGCAGCTGGTCGGCTACCTGCGGGCCTTCGGCCTGGGTGCCGAGACCGGGATCGGCGTGCGCGGTGAGGCGGCCGGCATCCTGACGCCCGGCGGCCAGATGACCTCGCAGACCAAGGACCGCGTCGCGTTCGGGCAGTCGCTGTCGGTCAACGTCGTCCAGATGGCCGCGGCCGTGAACACGATCGCCAACGGCGGGGTGCGGGTCGACCCCAGCATCATCTCGGGCAGTGCGACGACCGACGACGGCACCGTCGTCGGCACCGACGTCGCCACTCGCCGGCGCGTGGTCAGCGCGAAGGCGGCGCGGGCGACGGCGCGGATGATGGAGCGGGTCGTCGACCCGGAGGTGCGGATCGCGCCGCGGGCGCAGGTGCCCGGCTACCTCGTCGCGGGCAAGACCGGCACCGCCCAGCGCGTCGACCCCGAGTGTGGCTGCTACAACGGCTTCAGCGTCTCGTTCGGGGGCTTCGCGCCGGCCGACGAGCCCCGGTTCACCGTCTACGTCGTGATCCACGACCCGGCCGTCGACGGGGGTGGCGGCTCGATCACCGGACCGGTGTTCTCGCGCATCATGGGCTACGTGCTGGGACGCTACGGCGTCGTCCCCACCCAGGGGCGACCGTCGCGTCTGCCCGTGGAGTGGTGAGTCGTTACGCTCCCCGGATGGACCCCGTGAGTCACCTGCGTCCCGCGCACCCCCCGGCCACGCCGGCCGAGGCGCTGGCCACCTGGCTGGCCGACCGCGTCCCGGTCGCCCGGAGCGGAGACCTGGCGGTGACCGTCACCGGCATCAGCCTCAGCACCGACCGCGTCCAGCCCGGTGACCTCTTCGCGGCGCTGCCCGGCGCACGTGCCCACGGCGCCGCCTATGCAGGACGCGCGCTCGACGCGGGCGCCGTAGCCGTGGTGACCGACGCGGAGGGTGCGGCGCTGCTGCCGGCAGGCACTCCCACGATCGTGGTCCCCGACCCCCGCTCCGTGCTGGGCAGGTTGGCGGCGCACGTCTACGCAGACCCGGCCCGCGACCTCTCGGTGGTCGGCATCACCGGGACGCAGGGCAAGACGACCTGTGCCCGGATGCTCGAGCAGGGCCTGACCGCACAGGGGGTCCCCGCCGCCGTCGTCGGCACCATCGGCACCCGGATCACGGGTGAGGACCTGCCCACGCGCCTGACCACGCCGGAGGCCCCCGACCTCCACGGGCTGTTCGCCCTGATGCGCGAGCGCCACGTACGGCTGTGCGCGATGGAGGTGTCCAGCCACGCGCTGGCCCTCGGACGCGTGGACGGCGTCGTCTTCGACGTGGGCGTCTTCCTGAACCTCGGTCGTGACCACCTCGACTTCCACCGCGACATCGACGACTACTTCGCCACCAAGGCGCGGCTGTTCTCCGCCGAGCGCAGCCGCCGCGGCCTCACCAACGTGGACGACGAGTTCGGCCGCCTGCTCCTCGAACGGGCCGAGGTGCCGATGCTCACGATGTCGACGACTGGCCGTGACGCGGACTGGCAGGCGGTCGACATCGACCTGTCGGCGCACGGCGCGACGTTCACCGTCGTCGGGCCCGACACCCGCCTGGAGGCGCGCGTGGGGATCCCGGGCGCCTTCAACGTCGCCAACGCCCTGGCGGCCATCGCCGCAGCGAGCACTGCCGGGGTGGATGCCGAGGTGGTCGTGGGCGGCATCGCCCGCGGCACCGGCGTGCCCGGTCGCCTGGAGCGTGTCGACGCGGGCCAGGACTTCACGGTCGTCGTCGACTACGCGCACAAGCCGGACGCCGTCGAGGCGGTCCTCCGGACGCTGCGCCCGCTCACCTCCGGCCGCGTGATCGCCGTGATCGGCGCGGGCGGCGATCGCGACCCCGGCAAGCGGCCCCTGATGGGTCAGATCGCCGCCCGCGAGGCTGACGTGGTCGTCGTCACCGACGACAACCCCCGCACCGAGGATCCCGCCGCGATCAGGCGGGCCGTGCTGGAGGGATGTGCCCGGGGAGACGCCGAGTGCCTGGAGGTCGGCGACCGCCGCCTCGCCATCCGCGAGGCGCTGGGCCGCGCGCGCACCGGCGACGTGGTGCTCATCGCGGGGAAGGGCCACGAGACGGGGCAGGAGGTGCACGGAGAGGTGCACCCGTTCGACGACCGCGTGGTGGCGGTGGAGGAGCTGCAGGCCCGATGATCGAGATGACCCTCGCCGAGATCGCCGAGGTCGTGGGGGGGCGGGCCCACGGCGACGCCGTCGTCACCGGCCCGGCGTTCATCGACACGCGCGCGCCCGAGGCCGGCGGGCTGTTCGTGGCGATCGCCGGGGAGCGGGTCGACGGGCACGACTTCGCCGCCGACGCGTACGCCGCAGGAGCCGCGGCCGTCCTGGGCACCAAGGTCACCGGGGCGCCCACCGTGGTCGTCGACGACGCGGTCGCGGCCCTCGGTCTGCTGGCGCGCCACGTGCTCGAGCGGCTGCCCGAGGTGACCGTCCACGCGATGACCGGCTCGCAGGGCAAGACCGGCACCAAGGACTACCTCGCGGCCGTCCTGGCGCTCGCCGGCCCGACGGTGGCCACCGCCGGCAACTTCAACAACGAGATCGGCGTCCCACTCACCGTGCTGCGAGCCACGGACGAGACGCGCCACCTCGTCGTCGAGATGGGGGCGCGCGGAGTGGGCCACATCGCCTACCTGTGCTCGATCGCCCCGCCGGACGTGGCGGCCGTCCTCAACGTCGGCACCGCCCACCTGGGCGAGTTCGGGTCACGGGAGGCGATCGCCGCCGCCAAGGGCGAGATCGTCGAGGCCCTGCGCCCCGACGGCACGGCCGTGCTCAACGCCGAGGACGACCTCGTCATGGGCATGGTCCCGCGCATCTCCGCGACGGTGCTCACCTTCGGGTCCGCCGAGGCAGCGGCGGACGTCGCCGTGTCGGAGGTGCGCAGCGACGACCTGGGCCGCCTGTCGTTCGAGCTCTCGCACCTCGGCCGATCGGCCACCGTCCACCTCGCGCAGACGGGGGCGCACCAGTGGCGCAACGCGGCCGCGGCAGCGGCCATGGCCCTCGCCGCCGGCGTCGACCTCGACACCGTCGCCGACGGACTCATCGACGCCCGACCCGCCTCGCGCTGGCGCATGGAGCTCGGTGAGCGGTCGGACGGGCTGGTCGTGGTCAACGACGCCTACAACGCCAACCCCGAGTCGATGGAGGCGGCGCTCGACTCGCTGCGGGCCATCGGCGACCGCAGCGGGCGACGCACGGTCGCGGTGCTGGGCGAGATGTACGAGCTCGGCGCCGACGAGGAAGCCGCCCACCGGCGGGTGGGGGAGTACGCCGCCAGGGCGGGAGTGGACGTCCTCGTCACCGTGGGCCCGCTGGCCCGCGCGAGCGCCGAGGGCTTCGCTGCCTCCGGCCGAGAGAGCGTCGTCACGGCGAGCCGTGACGAGGCCGTGTCGTGGCT
>JAJPEO010000359.1 GCA_021166815.1 Nocardioides sp. | reverse complement strand
CCTCGATGGGGTCCTCGGAGGGGGAGTAGTCCACGTCGACGTCGATGCGCTCGCACCCGGTCACCGTCAGCGTGGTGGTGCCGATGCCCTCGATCTCCACGCCCAGCTTCTGCAGGTAGAAGCACAGGTCCTGGACCATGTAGTTGGACGAGGCGTTGCGGATGACCGTGGTGCCGGTGTGCAGCGCGGCCGCCATCAGGGCGTTCTCGGTGACCGTGTCACCGCGCTCGGTGAGCACGATCGGTCGCTCCGGCGCGACCACGGTGTTGACCCTGGCGTGGTAGCTGCCGTCGGTCGCCTTGACCTCCAGGCCGAAGGGGCGCAGCGCCGCCATGTGGGGCTCGACGGTGCGCGTCCCGAGGTTGCAGCCACCGGCGTACGGCAGGTCGAACTGCTCCGAGCGGTGCAGCAGCGGCCCGAGGAACATGATCACCGAGCGGGTGCGGCGGGCGGCCGTCTCGTCGATGTTGGCCAGGTCGAGCTCGGCGGGCGGGATGATCTCCAGGTCGTTGTCGTCGCCGATCCAGCGCGTGTGGACGCCGAGGGAGTTGAGGACCTCGAGCAGGCGGTTGACCTCCTCGATCCGCGCGACCTTGCGCAGCGTGGTGCGGCCGCGGTTGAGCAGGGAGGCGCACAGCAGCGCCACCCCGGCGTTCTTGGACGTCTTCACGTCGATCGAGCCCGAGAGGGTCGTGGGTCCGTTGATCCTGAGGTGCGTGGGTCCGGCGCCGAGGGCGACGATCTCGGAGTCCAGGGCGCTGCCGATGCGGGCGAGCATCTCCAGGGACAGGTTCTGGTGACCGCGCTCGATCCGGTTGATGGCGCTCTGGCTCGTGCCGAGGAGCTCCGCCAGCTGGTGCTGCGTCAGTCCTCGGTGCTTGCGCGCGTCCCGGATGAGGTTGCCGATGCGACCCTTGTAGTCACTCATGGGAAGACGTTATCTCAGATATGAGATACGGCGTCATCCCCGGGGTGGGGCCGCGTCCTCGGGCCCGGTGCTCACCGCTGGACGAGCAGGCGGTCCCTGTCGTGCGAGCAGGCGCACTGGTCCGAGCAGGGGAGGTAGGTGTGGCGCCCGTGGCCGCACCCGGCGCACGGCAGGTCGTGCGAGAGCGTGGTGGCGCTGGTGTCGACGGTGTCCCACATGGCTGTTCGATCTTCCTTGACCGGTGGTGTGGTGGTGGTTCAACGGTGACACCCCAGGTGTGCGTCCGTGACGCGATCAGGGAGCGCCCGCCCCGAAATGACCCGTTGTGACCAGCCGTGGCCACCGACCGGTGGAGCCGCTCGGGCGCGACGTACGGTGTCGGGCAGTGGCCCGCTCCCGGGCCGGACCTCGACAAGGAGCCGTGACATGGACACCGCAGTGCAGGAGAACCCGGACCGCAACCGCTACGAGCTGACGCTCGACGGCGAGGTGGTCGGCTCGGGCGACTACGAGCTCGACGGTGACACGATCAGCTTCACCCACACCAACGTCGACCCCGACCACGGTGGCAAGGGACTGGCCAAGGTGCTCGTCACGCACGAGCTCGAGGACTCCCGCGACCGCGGGCGCTCGGTCCTGCCGGTGTGCACGTACGTCCGCAAGGTGATCGCGGAGAACCCCGAGGAGTGGCTCGACCTCGTGCCGAGCGAGCGTCGCGCCGACTACGACCTGCCTGCCTGACCCGGTACCCGTCCCGCGGGGCGCTCGGACGGTCACGATCGGAGAAGCCGGCGTACGGTCCTGGCGCTAGCCTCGGGTCATGCCCACGCCCGACGTGCACCCAGCCGACTCCCACGACCTGATCCGCGTCGAAGGCGCACGCGAGAACAACCTCAAGGACGTCTTCCTCGAGATCCCCAAGCGACGGCTGACCGCCTTCACGGGGGTCTCGGGATCCGGGAAGAGCTCGCTGGTCTTCGCCACGATCGCGGCCGAGTCGCAGCGGATGATCAACGAGACGTACAGCACCTTCGTGCAGGGCTTCATGCCCACCTTGGCGCGCCCGGACGTGGACGCCCTCGACGGGTTGACGACCGCGATCATCGTCGACCAGGAGCGTATGGGCGCCAACCCGCGCTCCACGGTAGGCACGGCCACCGACGCCAACGCCATGCTGCGCATGCTGTTCAGCCGTCTCGGCCAGCCGCACATCGGGTCGCCCCAGGCGTTCTCCTTCAACGTCGCATCCATCAGCGGTGCGGGCGCGGTCACGATGGAGAAGGGCGGGATGAAGGTCAAGGAGCGCCGCGAGTTCTCCATCACCGGAGGCATGTGCCCGCGCTGCGAGGGCACGGGCCGGACCTCGGACTTCGACCTCGACGAGCTCTACGACGCGTCGAAGTCGCTCAACGAGAACCCCTTCAAGGTGCCCGGTTACAGCATGGAGGGCTGGTACGGCCGCATCTACATCGGATCCGGCTTCTTCGACGCCGACAAGCCGATCGGGAAGTACTCCAAGAAGCAGCTTGCCGACCTGCTCTACAAGGAGCCCACCAAGATCAAGGTCGACGGCATCAACGTGACCTACGAGGGGCTCATCCCCAAGATCCAGAAGTCGATGCTCTCGAAGGACCGCGAGGCGATGCAGCCGCACGTGCGCGCCTTCGTCGACCGGGCGATCAAGTTCGACACCTGCCCCGAGTGCGAGGGCACCCGGCTGACCGCGGCCGCGCGCTCGTCGAAGATCCGGGGCAAGAGCATCGCCGACCTCTGCTCGATGCAGATCACCGACCTGGCCGACTGGATGGGTGAGCTGGACGAGCCGTCGGTCGCGCCGCTGGTGAAGGGGCTGCGGCACCTGTTCGACGCGTTCGTCGAGATCGGGCTCGGCTACCTCTCCCTCGACCGCCCGACCGGCACGCTCAGCGGCGGCGAGTCGCAGCGCACCAAGATGATCCGACACCTCGGGTCGTCGCTGACCGACGTCACCTACGTCTTCGACGAGCCCACGATCGGTCTCCACCCCCACGACATCGAGCGCATGAACCGCCTCCTGCTGCGACTGCGCGACAAGGGCAACACCGTCCTGGTCGTGGAGCACAAGCCCGAGGCCATCTCGATCGCCGACCACGTCGTCGACCTCGGTCCCGGAGCCGGGTCCGCCGGGGGAGAGGTGGTGTTCGAGGGATCGGTCGAGGGCCTGAGGTCCAGCGACACGATCACCGGCCGGCACCTCGACCACCGCGCGACCCTCAAGCCATCGGTTCGAGAGCGCTCAGGCGTCCTCGAGGTGCGGGGGGCCTCCACGCACAACCTCCGTGACGTCGACGTGGACATCCCGCTCGGGGTGCTGACCGTCGTGACCGGGGTGGCGGGCTCCGGCAAGAGCTCGCTCATCCACGGCTCGGTGTCAGGACGGGAGGGGGTCGTGTCCATCGACCAGGGCGCCATCAAGGGCTCGCGCCGCAGCAACCCGGCGACCTACACCGGCCTGCTCGAGCCGATCCGCAAGGCGTTCGCGAAGGCCAACGGGGTGAAGCCGGCGCTCTTCAGCGCCAACTCCGAGGGCGCCTGCCCCGCCTGCAAGGGCGCCGGAGTGATCTTCACCGAGCTGGGCTTCATGGACACCGTCACGTCGCCCTGCGAGGAGTGCGAGGGCAAGCGGTTCCAGGCTGCGGTGCTGGAGTACACCCTGGGTGGCCAGAACATCGCCGACGTCCTCGCGATGTCGGTCGACGAGGCGACGGCGTTCTTCGCCGACGGCGAGGCACGTACGCCCGCGGCCCACAAGATCCTGGAGCGCCTCAGCGACGTCGGGCTGGGCTACATCACGCTGGGCCAGCCTCTGAACACGCTCTCGGGCGGTGAGCGCCAGCGGATCAGGCTCGCGATCCAGATGGGGGAGGAGGGCGGCGTCTACGTCCTCGACGAGCCGACCTCGGGCCTGCACCTCGCCGACGTGGACAACCTGCTCGCCCTGCTGGACCGGCTGGTGGACTCGGGCAAGTCGGTCGTCGTCATCGAGCACCACCAGGCCGTGATGGCGCATGCCGACTGGATCATCGACATCGGGCCTGGGGCAGGGCACGACGGCGGCACCATCGTCTTCGAGGGGACTCCGGCGGACCTGGTCGCCAGCAGGAAGAAGACGCTCACGGGTGAGCACCTGACCTCCTATGTGGGCTGAGCCACACCACGGTGCAGGATGGGGTCCGTGCGAGCACTCGTGAAGACGAAGGCCGGCCCCGGGCTCGAGCTCATCGACGTCCCCGAGCCGGTGTGTGGTGACCGTGACGTGAAGGTGCGGGTGCTCCGCGCCGGGTTGTGCGGGACCGACCTCCACCTGCTGGCCTGGGACGACTGGGCGGCGGAGACGGTCCGGGCCCCCATGACCATCGGCCACGAGTTCTTCGGCGAGGTCGTGGAGGTCGGCTCCGACGTCGAGCACGTCCGCGTGGGCGACCGGGTCTCCGGAGAGGGGCACATCGTGTGCGGCGAGTGCCGCAACTGTCGCGCCGGACGCCGCCAGCTGTGCATCAACACGATCGGCGTCGGCGTCAACCGCGACGGGGCCTTCGCCGACCACGTGGTCATCCCGGCGACGAACGCCTGGGTGCAGCCCGCCGACCTCGACCCGGACCTGGGCGCGCTGTTCGACCCGCTGGGCAACGCCACGCACACCGCCCTGCAGTGGCCGGTGGTGGGGGAGGACGTGGTGATCACCGGCGCCGGCCCGATCGGGATCATGGCCACGGCGATCGTGCGCCACGCAGGTGCCCGCCGCATCGCCGTCAGCGACCTCAGCCCGGAGCGACTGCGCCTGGCCGCAGCGGCCGGGGCCGACCTCACCGTCGACGTCTCCCAGGGCCAGGACCTCGCCTGGGCGCAGGAGCGGCTCGGCATGGTCGAGGGCTTCGACATCGGACTCGAGATGTCGGGCGCGGCCCCTGCGGTGCACGACATGCTCGACAACCTCAACCACGGCGCCCGGGTCGCGATGCTCGGACTGCCCCAGGCCTCGTACGAGGTCGACTGGGGCAAGGTCATCACGCACATGATCACGCTCAAGGGCATCTACGGACGCGAGATGTTCGAGACCTGGTACCTCATGGGGTCGATGCTGGCCACGTCACCGGCCCTGCGGGCGGCGGTGCAGTCGGTCATCACGTGGCGTGGTCCTGCCGAGGACTGGGAGAGTGCCTTCGAGCACACCCGATCCGGAGTGGGCGGCAAGGCGATCCTGGACTGGAGCTGAGGAGAAGCATGTACGGCGACGTCAAGCAGCAGCTGGCCGAGACTCTGGCGGAGATCGAGGCGGCCGGCCTCTACAAGCGCGAGCGCGAGCTCACCACGCCCCAGGCAGCCCACATCGGGACCGCGCTGGGTGAGGCGCTCAACTTCTGCGCCAACAACTACCTCGGGTTCTCCGACCACCCCGAGGTGGTCGCAGCGAGCAGGGACGCCCTGGACCGCTGGGGCTTCGGCATGAGCTCGGTGCGGTTCATCTGCGGCACCCAGACCCAGCACACCGAGCTGGAGCACCGCCTCTCGGAGTTCCTGGGCACCGAGGCGACGATCCTCTACAGCTCGTGCTTCGACGCCAACGGCGGCGTGTTCGAGGTGCTCTGCGGCGAGGGCGACGCGATCATCTCCGACGAGCTCAACCACGCCTCGATCATCGACGGGATCCGGTTGAGCAAGGCGGCCCGCTACCGCTACCGCAACGCCGACATGACCGACCTGCGCGACCAGCTCGAGGCGGCCCGCGCCTCGGGCGCCCGGCGCGTCCTCATCGCCACCGACGGCGTCTTCTCGATGGACGGGTCGTACGCCCCCCTCGACGAGATCTGCGACCTGGCCGACGAGTACGCCGCGCTGGTCCTGGTCGACGACAGTCACGCGGTCGGCTTCGTGGGCCCCGGCGGCCGGGGGACCCCGGAACGCTTCGGGGTGCAGGACCGCGTCGACGTCCTCACCGGCACCCTGGGCAAGGCGCTCGGGGGCGCCTCGGGCGGCTACGTCAGCTCGCACCAGGAGGTCGTCGACCTGCTCCGGCAGCGCTCGCGCCCCTACCTCTTCTCCAACGCCGTCGCGCCCGGGGTGGTGGCCGGCTCGCTCAAGGCACTCGACCTCGTCTCCGACTCCTCCGAGGCGCGGGAGCAGCTCGCGAGCAACACGGCGCTGTTCCGCCAGCTGATGGGGGAGGCCGGGTTCGACCTGCTGCCGGGGGAGCACCCCATCACCGCGGTGATGTTCCCGGGCGAGGAGGGCGCACGGCTCGCGACCCAGGTCGCCGACCAGATGCTCGCGGACGGCGTCTACGTGATCGCGTTCTCAGTCCCGGTGGTGCCGCGCGGCAAGGCCCGCATCCGTGTCCAGCTCTCCGCGGCCCACTCCGAGGAGGACGTGCGGCGCTGCGTCGACGCCTTCGTGGCCGCCCGAGCCGCGTGTGCGTGACGGAGTAGCGTTGCTGGACATGACGACCACGACTCCTTCACTCGTTGCCGAGTCCGCCGGTACCCCGTTCGTCCAGCGCGCCATGCCCCAGCGGGCCCTGCGCGACGACGACGTCCTGATCGACATCGCCTTCGCTGGCATCTGCCACAGCGACATCCACCAGGTCCGCGAGGAGTGGGGGAGCGCGATCTTCCCCATGGTGCCGGGCCACGAGATCGCCGGCACCGTGCGCGAGGTGGGACCTGCGGTCACGGCCGTCAACGTCGGCGACCGCGTCGGTGTCGGGTGCATGGTCGACAGCTGCGGTGAGTGCGAGTTCTGCAAGGACGGCTTCGAGCAGCACTGCCAGCGCGGTGCCGTCATGACCTACAACGGCACGGGCTACGACGGTGAGCCGACCCGAGGCGGCTATGCCCGGTCGGTGGTCGTGGGGGAGAGGTTCGTGTGCCCCATCCCCGAGGGCATCTCCCTCGACGAGGCCGCGCCGCTGCTGTGCGCAGGCATCACGACGTACTCGCCGCTGCGCCGGTGGGGCGTGAAGGCAGGGGACAAGGTCGGTGTCATCGGCATGGGCGGCCTGGGCCACATGGGCGTGAAGCTGGCCGTGGCCATGGGCGCCGAGGTGACAGTTATGTCACGTTCGCTCTCCAAGAGGGAGGACTCCCTGGCCATGGGAGCGACCGACCACATCTCCACCGCCGACGAGCAGGCGCTGCGCACCCACCGGTCGTCGTTCGACTTCATCCTCAACACCGTCAGCGCAGACCTGGACCTGGAGACGTACCTCAAGCTGCTCAAGCCGCGTGGCGTCCTGGTCAACGTCGGCCTGCCCACGCAGCGGTACGCCATCCGTCCCGGGATGCTCGTGGGCCACAGCAAGGTCGTGGCCGGGTCCAACATCGGCGGGATCCCGGAGACCAAGGAGATGCTGGCGTTCTGCGCCGAGCACGGCATCGGTGCGACGATCGAGACGATCAGCGCCGACGAGGTCACCGAGGCCTACGGCAAGGTCGTCAACGGTGACGTGCGCTACCGCTACGTCATCGACGTCTCGACCATCACCGCGGACTGAGAGCCGGCTGGCACCAGCAGGGACCCCACCCGTGTGATTCACGCTCCGCCGCATCGTTCCGATAACTGACATTATGTCAAATAACGTGTGGAACGGCGGGTCGGACAGGAGGAACCCTCCTCTACCCCGGCCTTCCACGCTGGACGGCAGCCCGTGAGCCACGTTCGTGCGGTCCGACACGCCCCGCGCCGCGACCGCGGGCAGTTCGCCTGGAATCTTCTGTGACCTGACGCACAACGGTGCGTTCCTGCACTGCGCCGGTGCCTGACGTGGTGGACAATGGGACGAGGTAGTGAGTCACGGGGGAAATATGGTGCAGAGGTTGCTGGTGCTTGCGGCGACCGCCTTGCTGATGGCGGCGTTGGGCACCCAGGCCCTCGAGGACGACGGGCAGGCCCTGGCTGCGTCCTCGGACGCGCTGCTGTCCAGCGAGGAGCCCACCGAGCCTCCCCCGATCACGACGCCCCCCCTGCCGGAAGGGTCCCTCGGCCTTCGCCCGTCGGTCCCGACCCCTCCGGCACTGCCCGGGGCCTACCGTTTCGTCTCCGCGCCCGACTTCCTCAACCAGGACGTCGGCGACGTGCGCGAGCTGGGCGTCACCCCGGTGGTCGACGAGTTCGGGCTCGAGGTCAACTCGACCAACCAGTGGTACGCCGCGGCTCTCGACCAGGTGCTGTCCGAGATGCGCGCGCAGGGTGCCAACGACTTCCTCTCCGCAGGCGACCTCGTCGGCGGGCGCTGGGGTCGCTCGCTCAACCCCGTGCGCTACTTCGGGCCCACGACCAACGACCGCCAGCGGTCGGCGGCGTACGTCCGCGCGGCGAACCTCTACTACCCGGCTTGGAACCGCATGGTCCGGTCTCACGGCTTCCGTCCGTGGGTGACGGTCGGCGACCACGACCTCGGCGACAACCCGTGGCGCAGGTATGCGAAGTCCCCGTGGATGAGGTTCAAGTACAAGAACCTCCCCCAGGCCAAGCGCCTCTTCCGCGCACACTTGCTGGGCCACACGGCAGGGTTGTCCCGGCCCGCGCGCGGCCAGGGCAGGCACGCGTCGTACGCGGTCAGGCTCCATCCCGACGTCCTGCTGGTGAGCCTCGACGTGTTCACCCGCGATCAGCGCCAGGTGCGTGCGCGGGTCGACGCTCCCACGCTGAACTGGCTGAAACGTGTTCTCGCACGAGCGAAGCAGCAGGATGTCCCGTGGGTCATCGTGCAGGGCCACACCCCGGTCGTCGAACCGGTGCGGGTGCGCTACTCCTCGAACCTGCGCTACACGGGCGGGGCGCGCTCGGCGCTGTGGAAGACCATGGTCAAGGGAGGGGTCGACCTCTACTTCGCCGGCGAGGTCCATGACCAGTCGCTCGTCGTGCGCGACGGCGTCGCCCAGGTCGCCCACGGCTCGCTCTTCTACCAGGGCGAGGCCTCCTACCTGGTCGGCCAGGTCACGCGGGACAGGCTGATCCTGGCCAACCACCAGTTCCGCGGTCAGGACTTCTGGAAGCTCGGCGGCGTCTGGGCCACGGAGGGAATGGTGGGCGGGCGCGTGCTGGAGTACTACGGCGACTCGTTCGTGTCGGGAGTCATCGAGGCATCACGGGCACCCAGCGGCCGGATCCGTGTGGACCGTACGTCGGGTGTGTTCGACCCGCTCCCCCGCGGTTGACGCCGACGCGTCGGAGGGGACCGCAGGCCACTCGTTAGCATCTCCCCCATGCTGAGACGAACCTCTGCCCTGGCGGCCTGTGCCGCAGTCCTCGTCCTGTCGGCGTGCGGTGGTGGCGACTCCACCTCGGACGACCCGAAGGAAGACGCGAGCAAGGCGTCGGGGAGCACGACCACGTGCGCCTACCCCACCGACAACGTGGCTGCAGCGGCGCGCGAGGTCGAGGCTCCGGAGACAGAGGCGCCGGCCGAGGGCACGGTCGAGGCCGTCATCGAGACCAACCGGGGCGACATCGGGCTCACCCTCGACCGCGAGGGCGCGCCGTGCACCGTGCAGTCGTTCGTGTCCCTCGCCGAGCAGGGG
>JAJPEO010000272.1 GCA_021166815.1 Nocardioides sp. | reverse complement strand
TCGCGGCGCTGGCCCTGTGGTTCCGGTGACTGCCCTCGCACTGACCTGCGGAAACTGGCTCCCCGGGTAGGAGTCGAACCTACGTCGCTAGTCCTGATTCAAAGTCAGGCGGGCCCTGCCGGCAGACCAACCGGGGATAGGGGGCCAAGCCTAGGCCCACGCGTCCGGCACCGGAGGCACCCCCACGCGGCGCAGGACGTCGTGCGTGCCACCGTCCCCTCCCGGCACTAGCGTGATGTCCGTGACGGGCACAGCGACGACAGCGACCAGCACCGTGCTGGAGAGCAGCGGCCTGACCAAGCACTTCGGCCAGGTCCGCGCGCTGGAGGACCTCACGATCACCGTGGGCGAGGGCGTCACGGGGCTCGTGGGCGCCAACGGCGCCGGGAAGTCCACCCTGATCAAGATCCTCCTCGGCCTGCTCGAGCCGACCTCCGGGCGCGCCACCGTCCTGGGCCACGACATCGCCGGCGGCGCGGCGCAGATCCGCCAGCAGGTGGGCTACATGCCCGAGCACGACTGCCTCCCGCCAGACGTGAGCGCCAGCGACTTCGTCGTCCACATGGGCCGGATGTCGGGGCTGCCCGCGTCGGTGGCGCGCGAGCGCGCGGCGGACGTGCTGCGCCACGTCGGCCTCGACGAGGAGCGCTACCGACAGATGGGCGGCTACTCCACCGGCATGAAGCAGCGCGCCAAGCTCGCGCAGGCGCTCGTGCACGACCCCCGCCTCATCTTCCTCGACGAGCCGACCAACGGCCTGGACCCCGCGGCCCGGGTCGACATGCTCCACCTGGTGCAGCGCATCGGCCGCGACTTCGGCATCGCCGTGCTCGTCACCTCGCACCTGCTGGGCGAGCTGGAGCGGATCAGCGACCACGTCGTCGTGCTGGACGGCGGTCGGCTGCTGCGCTCGAGCGCCACGTCGGACTTCGTCGAACAGACCGGCGGACTCCTGGTGGAGGTGCTGGGCGGCGACACCGAGCGCGACCGGTTCGGCGAGGCGCTCGCGGCAGCAGGCCTGCCGTGCCGGCCGCGGGGACCGCTGGTGGCGGTCGACCCGCCTCCCCCTGGCGTCGCGGTCCACGACATCGTGCGCGACACGGCGGCCGACCTCGACCTGGGGCTCGTACGCATCCAGCCCGACCGCGCCCACCTCGAGGATGTCTTCCTCCAGCCGGGGCACAAGCCCACGGGAGGTGCGGCATGACCCAGGCCCCTGCTCCCCGACCCGGCGGCGTCATCCACGACCTCGGCTACCGCGGCTACACCGGACCGCGTGAGAGCCAGGCGAAGGTCGCCTGGACCCTCTTCATCACCAGCCTGCGCCACGCGTACGGGCTGGGCCGCTCCGGGCGCTCGAAGGTGCTGCCGTTCATCCTGCTGGCGATCATGGTGCTGCCCGCCGTGGTCATGGTCGGCACGGTGTCGATCATCGGCCTGCCCGAGCTCCCGACGACCTATGCCGGCTACCCCAGCAGCATGCAGGTGCTGGTGAGCCTGTTCGCGGCGGCGCAGGCACCGGTGCTGTTCTCCCGCGACCTGCGGCACCGCTCGATCGTGCTCTACCTCGCCCGCCCCCTGTCCTCTCGCGTGTACGCGCTCGTGCGCTGGGCGTCCCTCACGGCGGCGGTGCTCCTCTTCACCGCGGTCCCCACCGTCGTCCTCTACGCCGGCGGCCTGTTGGCCGGGCTGGACGCGGGCGAGGAGACCCTGCCCTTCGTCAAGGCGCTGGTTCTGCAGGTGCTGCTGGCCGCGATGCTGGCCGGCATCACCGGGCTGATCGCCTCGTGGGCGCTGCGCCGCGGCTTCGCGGTGGTCGCCTCGATCATCGTCCTGATCGTGGTCGTCGGCGTGGTGCTCATCGTCCAGGCCATCGCCCTCGAGGAGCGGGTCTCGACGATCGGCGAGGTCGCCGGGCTCTTCTCCCCGTGGTCCATCCACAACGGGGTCGCCGGGTCGTGGGGGGCGAGCAACAGCGCGATCGTCGACCTCTCGACCACGTGGACCGCGGGCTACCTCGCTGCGGCCGTCGTGGTCGTCGCGACCTGCCTCGCCCTGCTGGTTGCCCGCTTCACCAAGGTGGGTGCGCGATGAGCACGATCGAGCTCGCCGGGGTCTCGCGCTGGTTCGGCAACGTGGTCGCGGTCAACGACGTCACGATGACCATCGGCCCGGGCGTCACGGGCCTCCTCGGCCCCAACGGTGCCGGCAAGACCACGCTCATGGCGATGATGTCGGGGTTCCTGGCCCCCTCGGCCGGCACCGTGACGCTGGACGGCCAGCCCATCTGGAGGCGCACCGACGCCTACCGCGACATCGGCCTGGTCCCCGAGCGCGAGCTCAGCTTCGGCTACCTCACCGGCCGCCAGTTCGTCCTCGCCAACGCGCGGCTGCACCGCATGCCCGACGCGGCTGCCGCCACCGAGTCGATCCTCGAGGTCGTCGACATGGTCGAGCCGGCCGAGCGT
The DNA here is from genome assembly GCA_021166815.1 of Nocardioides sp. GTDB lineage: Bacteria > Actinomycetota > Actinomycetes > Propionibacteriales > Nocardioidaceae > Nocardioides. The sequence continues at coordinate 17,097 of JAJPEO010000272.1, read as the reverse complement.
CGCATCGACACCTACTCCAAGGGCATGCGCCAGCGCATCAAGATCGCCGCCGCACTGGTGCACGACCCGAAGGTGCTGCTGCTCGACGAGCCGTTCAACGGCGTCGACCCGCGCCAGCGCATGCACCTCATGGACCTGCTGCGGCGCCTGGGCGACGAGGGACGTACGGTCCTGTTCTCCTCCCACATCCTCGAGGAGGTCGAGCGCCTGGCTCGCCACATCGAGGTCGTCGTCTCGGGGCGCCACGCCGCCTCCGGCGACTTCGGGGCCATCAGGCGGCTGATGACCGACCGGCCCGTGCAGTACGTCATCGGGTCCAGTGACGACCGCGGCCTGGCGGCGCTGCTGATGGCCGAGCCCTCCGTCACCTCCGTCGGGCTGCGCCCACGGAGCGGGATCGACGTGCAGGTCAGCGACCTGGGCGGCTTCGCCACCGCCCTGCCCGGCCTGGCCCGACGCCACGGCATCACCCTCGTGGAGCTCACCCCGAGCGACGAGTCGCTCGAGAGCGTCTTCTCCTACCTGGTGTCGCGACAGGAGTCCCTACGATGAACTCCACGATTGCCACGCTCGCCCTGCAGGCCCTGCTGGGTCGCCGCAGGTTCCTCCTGCTGGTGGCCTTCCCCGTGCTGATGGTCGCCCTGACGACGATGATCACCGTGATGACCGGTCTCGAGGACCCCGCGTGGACCCTGGTCGGCGAGCTGGGCTACACCCTCGTGCTGCCCCTGGTGGCGATCCTGGCGGCCTCGTCGGTGCTCGGCCCGGAGGTCGACGACGGCTCGATCGTCTACCTGCTGTCCAAGCCCGTGAACCGTCACGTCGTCGCGGTCTCCAAGTGGGTGGTGGCCTGGGCCACGACGCTGCTCGTCGGCGCCGGGTCGGTGTTCCTGGCCGGCGTGGTCGCCGGCGGCGGCGACCGGGCGGCAGGGTGGGCGGTCGCAGGCCTCGTCGCAGGCACGACGTACTCCGCGCTCTTCCTGGCACTCTCGGCCCTGACCCGGCACGCGGTGGTGATCGGGCTCGCCTTCGTGCTGGTCTGGGAAGGACTGCTCGGCGGGCTGCTCTCCGGGGTGGCCTGGCTGAGCATCGGCCAGTGGGGCGCGCGCGTCGGGCACGAGCTCTCCCGCGACCTGCCCGACCCCGTCGGCCTGCCGTGGGCGATCGGGGCGTCGGTGGTGGTGACGCTGGCCGCGCTCTGGTTCGCCGGCGACCGGCTGCGCTCCTTCGCGCTCACCGGCGACGAGTGAGCGAGACCGGCCGCCGGGCGCCCCGGCGGGGCTAGGCTCGACACGTGGACCTCCCCGTGATGCCGCCGCTCCTGCCGATGCTCGCCAAGAGCGTGAGCGGGGTGCCGGACCCGGCGAAGTTCGGCGGGCTGTCGTTCGAGCCGAAGTGGGACGGCTTCCGCTGCATCGTGTTCAAGGACGGCGACGAGGTCGAGCTGGCCAGCCGCAACACCAAGCCCCTGACGCGCTACTTCCCCGAGCTGGTCGAGGCGATGCGCGAGCAGCTCCCCGAGCGGTGCGTGCTCGACGGCGAGGTGTTCGTAGGGCTCGAGGGCGAGGCCGGGTGGCGCCTGGAGTTCGAGACGCTGCAGGAGCGCATCCACCCCGCGAAGTCCCGCATCGACAAGCTGGCCCAGGAGACGCCGGCCGGCTTCGTCGCCTTCGACCTGCTCGCCCTGGGCGACGAGGCGTGGATCGACCGTCCTCTCGCCGAGCGCCGTGCCGCCCTGGTCGAGGCGCTGTCGCACCTCGACGGGCCGTGCTGGCTCACCCGGACCAGCGAGGACCCCGCGGTGGCCGAACAGTGGTTCCACGAGTTCGAGGGAGCCGGCCTCGACGGCGTGGTCGCGAAGCCGCTGGGGGCGGCATACGAGCCCAACAAGCGCACCATGCTCAAGATCAAGCACGAGCGCACCGCCGACGTGGTGCTGGCCGGCTACCGCGAGCACAAGACCTCCACGCCCGAGCAGCCGCTGATCGGCTCGCTGCTGCTCGGCCTGTACGACGACGACGGCCAGCTCCAGCACATCGGCGTGAGCGCCTCCTTCACCGCGAAGCGACGCGCGGAGCTGTGGCAGGAGCTGCAGCCCCTGGTGTGCGACATCGCCGACCACCCGTGGGGGCGGTGGGCCGAGTTCCTGACCGCCAACCCGGAGCGCGTCCCCGGCACCCAGAGCCGCTGGAGCCAGGGCAAGGACCTCAGCTTCACGCCGCTGCGCCCCGAGCGCGCGCTGGAGGTGAAGTACGACCACATGGAGGGTCGTCGTTTCCGCCACACGGCGCACTTCAAGCGCTGGCGCCCCGACCGCGACCCCGAGTCGTGCGGCTACGGGCAACTCGATGAGCCGGCGGGCTACGACCTCACTAGGATCTTGGCAACCGACGGACCTGGAGGCGAGTGATGACCGAAGACATCCACGACGGCGAGGGCACCTACGACGTCGTGCTCCTGGTCGAGGAGGCCATGAGCACGGCGGACGCCCGTCAGGTGCGTTCGCTGCACGACCAGATCGCCGACCAGGTGGTCTACCACGTGCTACTTCCCCTCGAGGACGCCGCTGCGCGCATCGAGGCCTCGCTCGGCTCGCTGGGCGCGGGTGACCTCATGGCCACGCCGGCGCTGGCCATGAGCGACGTCGACCTCGAAGCCGTACGCCGTGACTGCCAGGAGCAGTCCGACGCCGACCTGGCCGCGACCCTCGCCGCCCTGCGGGACGCCGGGGCCAGGGCCGAGGGCGAGGTGACGTCCGTGCCGCCCATCGAGGCGCTCGACGCCAAGACCACCGAGGTGGACGCGCGCGAGGCGATCATCCTGACCCGCCCCCACCTGGTGGCGGAGTTCTTCCACGTCGACTGGACCTCACGGGCCCGGCGTCGCCTGGGCGTCCCGGTACTTCACCTCATCGGCCACGAGAGCTTCGGCGAGCAGTCCGGCGCCGGCGAGGGCGTCACCGGCCTGTGACCGGGTGACCTGCGCGCCGGTCGTCGGCGCGTGGGTCAGCTGCGACGCAGGCGGCGAGCGGCGGCCCGCGCCAGCGAGGCCAGGCTCCTGTCGTCGGCACGCATGCGTCGCTCGTCGGCGAGCTCGCGGCGCAGCCGCTCCATCGTGGTGCGCTGGGCCTCGCGAGCGTCGCGCGCGGCGAGCGTCGACTCGGCCTTGGTGTGGTCGAAGGTGAGCGCGACGGCGTCGGCGTACCGCTGGGTGTAGTCGGCGTGGATCTCGTCGAGGCGTCGCATGGCGCGCTCCTGGTCGGGCTCGCGCACGAGCTCGCCGAGCATCTGCCAGACCTCCTCGGCCATGTCCTGCAGCCACTCCGGCGTGCGTACGTCGCCCCACGTGAGCTGCGACTTGCGCATCGACGGCTCGACGAAGTCGTCGACCGGGTGGTGCTCGCTGGAGGAGAGGTCGGTGTTGAAGGTGAGGTCGAGCTGCTCCTGCACCGGCATCAGGGCCTCGCGCCAGCTCGCCAGCAGATCGACGTAGCGGATGAAGGCGCGCTTGCGGCCACGGCCGGCCTGCTCGGTGAGCAGCGCGGCGTGCACCCAGCCGGCGACGTTGGAGGTCTCCTTGACCAGCCGCAGCTCGTCGGGCTGGCTGGAGAGGTAGGCGATGTCGCGCGAGCCCACGACCTCGGCGGGGTGGCGCAGCGCGGTGAGCCAGCGCAGGTCGGCGCCGACGTCGCGCGAGACGTCGTTCCACACGCTGGCGAACCAGAAGGCGTGCGGGTCCTTGATGACGATCTGGTCGTGGTCGAGCTGGCCCGACAGCCACTCGGTCAGCTCGCGCGTGGGCTCGCCGGTCGCGATGCGCTCGGCGACCAGCTCGACGGCGTGGGGGCGCGAGTCGATGTTGTGCAGCGCCAGCTCCTTGAGGTGGCGCTTGTGGAAGTCGATGACCCACCGCGGCTCGTAGAAGCCGCGTGGGTTGGTCTCGGACGCCTCGACCTCGGGCTGGGGCACGTGCAGGCCGAGCCGCTTGAGCGTGCCGGCCAGCGAGCTCGTGCCGCTGCGTCCGGAGCCGGAGACGAGGACGAGCGGGGTGCCCGGCTGTGTGCTCGGCTGCGAGGAAGGCGTCGGCATGGTCCTCACCCTATCGGCCGGCCGCCGTCCGCCCGGTCGGCACGTCGCTAGGATCGGGCCGATCCACGCACACCGAGCAGAGGAGCGACGTGGCCCTGACCGGCAAGGTTCGTACGGCACTGCGTCGCACCCGCCGCGCCGTGCCCGCCGCGGAGGGTGGCCTCGACGTCGTCTTCGTGCTCTTCAACGCCGACGGCATGGGCGGCACCGCGCGTTCGGGCATCGCCCAGGCCAACGCGCTGCACTCCCTCGGGGAGGGCCACCGGGTGCGCATCCTCAGTGTCACGCGCAGCGGCGACACCACGCACTACCCCGTCGCCGACGGCGTCGAGGTCGTCTACCTCGTCGACGTGCGCGGCCCGCGGGCGAAGTCCGTGCAGGCCCGGCTCCCGGGAGAGCTCGCCGACCGCGAGTCGGTGCTCGTGCCCCGCAGCTGGGACAGCACCTTCAGCGCGCTCACCGACGCGGCCCTGCGCGAGCACCTGACGACCCTCGAGGCCGACGTGGTGGTCACCACCACTCCCGAGCTGCTCGCCGTGGTCACCCAGCTGCAGCCCGACGACGTGGCCGTCGTCCACCAGGAGCACCGCTCCTCCTCCAGCCGGGTCAACGACCTCGGCGCCCTGCTCACCTTCGCCCCGCGCGCCGACGTGGTGGTGTCGCTGACCGAGGCGATGTCGCGGTGGCTGGCCGGACGGCTGGGAGACGCGGCGCCCGAGATGCTGGTGGTGCCCAACCCGCTCCCCCAGCACGAGCAGCCCCGCTCGCCGCTCGACCAGCGCGTGTTCGTCAGCGCCGGGAGGCTGGCGCCCGAGAAGCAGTTCGAGCACGTCATCGACGCGTTCGCCGAGGTCGCCGACGAGCTGCCCGGGTGGCGGCTGCGGATCCTGGGCGACGGGCCCAGGGCCGGGATCCTGCGCAGCCAGGTGGCCAAGGTCGGCCTCGCCGACCGCATCGACCTCCCGGGCGCGACCCGCGACATGGCCGCGGAGTGGGCGGGCGCCAGCGTGTGCGTGCTGGCCTCGAAGGGCGAGGGCTACCCCCTCATCCTGCAGGAGGCGATGTCGGCCGGGGTGCCGCCGGTGAGCTACGACTGCCCGTCCGGACCCCGCGAGATCATCCACGACGGGGTGGACGGTCTCCTCGCCACGCCCGGCTCGAAGGCCTCGCTGGCCACGGCCATGCTGCGCGTCGCCGCCGACGACGACCTGCGCCGGCGCCTGGGCGCCGCGGCGCTGCAGCACTCGGCCGAGTGGGAGGCCACCGCCCTCGCGCGCCGCTGGGTCGACGTCTTCCGCGGGGCCGTGGCGCGGCGTCACGACCCCCTCGCGCCGCGTCGCGTGCTCCACGGCCTGCGCCCGGGTCCGCTCGGCGACCTCCCCGACACCGATGGGGCCCGCGGGCTGACCCCGGCCCAGGCGCGCACCGCCGCGCTCGAGGTGGCGGTCGCGGCGGCCTCGTCCACCGGCGAAGGGTGGTTCGTGATCCCGCCCAAGGGCCTGGACCCCCACCCCGTGGTGGCCGTGCCAGCCAGCCGGCGTACGTCGTTCCTGCGCGCCCTGGCCGACGGCTCACCGCCCGACTGGCTCTCGGTCCGCGACCCCGCGGAGCAGGGCTGGCCCGAACGCCGCGGCACCTTCGCGGCCATGGCCGACGAGCTGTCCCGGGCCCGTACGGCCGGGCTGTTCATCGAGCCGTGGCCGATGCGCGGTGGCCACGACGGCCTGCTCAACGAGGCCACGTCGGTGGCGGTGGAGTTCTGGGACGAGAAACCCGGCGGCGACCTGGTCGCCCCGCGGCCCAACCGGTGGACCGAGTGGGTCCCCGCCACCGAGGAGCGCGCCACGACCGAGGTCGACGGGGTGTCGGTGCGCACGCTGGCGCTGATGACCCTGCCGACGGTCGACGACTGCCGCTTCGAGGTCGACGTCGTCTACACGTGGGTCGACGGCGAGGACCCCGACTGGCTCGACGCCCGCGACGCCCGGATCCGCGGCCTGGGGCAGGTGCCCGACGAGCGGTCGGGCGGCCGGGCGCGCTTCCGCAGCCGCGACGAGCTGCGCTACTCGATGCGCTCGCTGCACCTGTTCGCTCCCTGGGTGCGCCGCATCCACCTGGTCACCGCCGGCCAGGCGCCCTCGTGGCTGGACACCTCCCACGACGGGATCCGGCTCGTGGACCACCGCGACATCCTGCCGGCGGAGGCGCTGCCGACGTTCAGCTCGCACGCGATCGAGACCCGGCTGCACGCGATCCCCGACCTCGCCGAGCACTTCGTCTACGTCAACGACGACGTGTTCCTGGCCCGCCCGCGGCGTCCGGAGCACTACTTCTCCCCCGGCGGCGACTTCGCGGTGTTCGTCGCCGACCACAAGCCGGTGGGGCTGCCCGGCACGATCGACCGGCCCTACCTCGAGGCCGCCCAGAACAACCGCCGACTGCTCGCCGAGGAGCTCGGCGTGGTCATCACCCACACGATGATGCACAGCCCCCACCCGCAGCGCCGCTCGGTGCTGGCCGAGATCGCCGAGCGCTTCGGCGACGCCGTGGCGAGGACGACCGCGGCGCCCTTCCGGTCTTCGACCGACATCTCGCTGCTGTCGTCGTTCGCCCAGCACTACGGCCTGGCGACCGGCCGCGCCTACCGCGCCGACACCGAGCGCGGCTACGTCGACCTGGGCCACCAGCACCTCGCCCTGCAGCTGCAGGCCATGCTGCGACGCAACCGTGACTTCTTCTGCGTCGGCGACAACCACGTCTCCGCGCTCGGCGAGGACGAGGCCGACCGGCTGCTGATGGAGTTCCTGGAGCGGTTCTTCCCCGTCCCGGCGCCCTGGGAGCGCTGAGGCCGGTCAGTCGGCGATGCGGTTGCCGTCCTCGTCCCAGTGCGCGGCGACCTTCTTGCTCGGCTGCACCCGCGGGGGCTCGCCCGGCATCTTCGGGTGGTCGGGCGGGTAGTTGAGCTCGACGGGGTGGGCCTCCCACAGGTCCAGCAGCGGTTGCAGCGAGTGGTGGACGTCGTCGATCTCCGACCACGGGTCACCGGCCGTGACCCGCTCCGGCACGGTGAACAGGTTGAAGCCGCGCGGGTCGTCGAGCTCGGCCAGCTCCTCCCAGGTCACCGGGGTGCTCACCGGGGCGCCGGGCAGCGGGCGCAGGCTGTAGGCCGAGGCGATCGTGCGGTCGCGGGTGTTCTGGTTGAAGTCCACGAAGATCCGCTCGCCGCGCTCCTCCTTCCACCATGCGGTCGTCACGCCGTCGTCGCGCTTCTCCAGCTCGCGGCCGAACGCGATGGCAGCGTGGCGCACGTCGGCGAACTCCCACCGCGGCTCGATCCTGACGTAGACGTGGATGCCGCGGTTGCCGCTGGTCTTGGCGAAGCCCCGCATGCCCAGGTCCTCGAGCAGCTCCCGCGCGACACCGGCGACGCGGACGGCGTCGGCGAACGTGGTGCCCGGCTGGGGGTCGAGGTCGATCCGGAGCTCGTCGGGGTGGTCCACGTCGGAGCGGCGTACGGGCCACGGATGGAAGGTGAGCGTGCCCATGTGGGCGCACCACACCGGCACCGCGATCTCGGTGGGACAGATCTCGTCGGCCTCGCGGCCGCTGGGGAAGGTGATCCGGGCAGTCTCGACGTAGTCGGGAGCACCCTTCGGCACGCGCTTCTGGTAGAACGCGTCGGCGTCCTTGTCCTGGGGGCCCGTCGCCAGCTTCATGCCGGGCCGGACCCCCGACGTCCAGCGCTCGAGAGCGGTCGGGCGGTCGCGGAGCGCACGCATCAGCCCGTCCTCCACGTCGGCGAAGTACTGCGCCACCATCAGCTTGGTGACCGCGGGCGTGCTGTCGGTCGCCTCGAAGACCACGCGATCGGGAGACGAGACCCGGACCTCGCGGTCCCCCGCCTGGACGTACGCCTCCGACGCCTTCGCCATGTGCCGACCCTAGCGGGAGACCTTCACGACGAGCTTGCCGAAGTTCTCCCCGCGCAGCATCCCGGCGAACGCGGCGGGGGCGTTCTCGAGACCCTCGACGACGTCCTCGCGGTAGCGCACCTGACCGCTGCGCACCCACGCGCCCATGTCACGGACGAAGTCCCGGCCGTGGCTGCGCGTGAACTCGTCCTGGATGAAGCCGCGCACCGTCAGGCTCTGGGTGAGCACCTGCCCCAGGAAGCCCGGGAGCTGGTCGGGACCCTCCGGCATGGTGGTGAGGTTGTAGTTGGCGACCAGCCCACACACGGGAATGCGGGCGTAGGTGTTGAGACGCCGGCGCACGGCGTCGAAGACCTTGCCGCCGACGTTCTCGAAGTAGACGTCGATGCCGTCGGGCGTGGCGGCCTTCAGCTGGTCGACGAAGTCCGGCGCCCGGTGGTCGATCGCGGCGTCGAAGCCGAACTCCTCGGTCAGCGCGCGCACCTTGTCGGGACCGCCCGCGATGCCGACCGCGCGGGCGCCCTTGATGCGGGCGACCTGCCCCACCGCACTGCCGACCGGCCCGGTCGCCGCGGCCACGACCACCGTCTCGCCCTCCTTCGGCCGGCCGATCTCGAGGAGGCCGGCGTACGCCGTGAAGCCGGGCATGCCGAGCACGCCGAGCGCGGTGGTCACCGGCGAGGCCGACGGGTCGAGCTTGCGGACGTGACGCCCGTCCACCACCGCAGCGCTCTGCCAGCCGGAGTACGACAGCACGAAGTCCCCTGGCGCCAGGCCCTCGAAGCGCGACTCGACCACCTCGCCCACCGTCCCGCCGACCATGACGTCGCCGATCTCGACGGGGGCGGCGTACGACCTGGCCGTGCTCAACCGGCCGCGCATGTAGGGGTCAAGCGAGAGGTAGCGGACCGCGAGCGCGACCTGCCCGTCCTCCAGCGCGGGGAGCGACTCGGTGGTGGTGGTGAAGGTGTCGGCGTCGGGCTCGCCGACCGGACGCTGGGCGAGGCGGATCTGCGTGGTCTCCATGGCGCCAGCCTGCCAGTGCTTGCCCACGCCGTAGGCTTGCGGCATGGCCTACGAGGTGGAGAAGACCGACGAGGAGTGGCGCGCCGAGCTCACGCCCGAGGAGTACGCCGTGCTGCGGCAGGCCGGGACCGAGCGTGCGTTCACCGGCGAGTACGACGCCAGCGACGAGCCCGGCACCTACCACTGCCGGGCCTGCGACGCGGCACTGTTCGAGGCGGACACCAAGTTCCACTCCGGCTGCGGCTGGCCGAGCTTCTACCAGCCCATCACCGACACGATCGAGTACCTCGAGGACCACTCCCACGGCATGAAGCGCGTGGAGGTCCGGTGCAAGCGCTGCGGCTCCCACCTGGGCCACGTCTTCCCCGACGGCTTCGGCACCCCCACCGGCGACCGCTACTGCATCAACTCGATCAGCCTGCGGCACACGCCCGCGCACGAATCGCCGCAGCAGCAGGGCTGAACCACCCCGAGGGCGTCAGCTCGGTGCCCATCCGCGGGACGTACTGGTCGAAGTAGACGCGGGCGATCAACTCGCGGCGACTGCGCACGTCGGCCTTGAGGAACACCGTCTTGAGGTGGTCCTGCACCGTCCATGGCGAGAGGTGCAGGCTCGCCGCGATGTCCTTGGTGTCGAGGCCCTGCAGCACCAGCTGGGTCACGTCGCGCTCACGCGCGGTGAGGTCGAAAGCGGCCACGACCAGCGACACGATCTCGGGCGGGCGGGCCTCCTCGATGGTGACCACCACATCACCACTCAGCCGCTCCCCCGCGGCGCTGAGTGGTGATGCGTGGAGCACGAGCCAGGCCCCCGTCGAGGCCCGGATCCGCGAGCGCGGCGGGGCTTCGCTCTCACCGCGCGCGAAGCGCCGGGCTGCGCCGACCAGGGCGGCGATCATCCCGGACGGGTGGTCGTCCTCCCGGCCGGCCAGCAGCTCGGAGAGCCGCTCCACGGCGCCGAAGGTGGTCTGCGCGATCGTGTTGTCGGAGTCGACGACGAGCACGATCGGCCCGGCCCCCGACGACACCGCCACCGTGTCGGTCAGCCGGCAGAGCATGCCGGTACGGACACCGCGGGCGAAGGACTCGGTCAACGAGGCCATGAACTCGACCTCGGTGGTCGAGAACGGCTCGTCCCCGCCGTCCCGGAACATCGCGAGCGCGCCCCAGACGGTGCCGGCCTCCCGGAAGGCGAGGCGCAGCTCGTCGGCGAAGCCGAAGTTCGGGCGCATGAAGTCGCGCATCCGCCCCGACTTCTCGATGTCGCCGCCGGTCGTCAGGTGCACGGCCGCTGCCGGCACCGCAGCCCTGGCCAGCTCGGTGAAGGCCGTCGGCTCGACGGTGCCGTACTCGATCAGGCCGAAGTCGTGGTCGTGGGTCGCAGTGTCGCGCAGCGCGCCGTACTTGCGGGTGCTGGTCAAGAGGTTGGTCGCCGGGTCGTGGGTGCCCATGCACGCCGCGACCGACGGCACCGCGCGTGCGATCGAGGCCAGCGACTCCTCCATGAAGGTGTCGAGGTCCAGGCCCGCGCGCGCGAGGACGTCGACGTCACGCCGTACGCGCTCGGCGACCAGTCCCTTCGGCATGTGGCGAGTGTGACCGAACGAGGGTCCGCTGCGCACTCCCATATCTCTGGGGGATGCCACTGGTCCAGAACAGTGGGGGCGCGAAGTTCCCCCACCGTTGGGATGGTCGGGGACCCCGCCGTTCGCCGAGGGTCGTGGTCGTCACACGACCTGCAAGGAGAACCCATGGACACCCGCTCCACCCTCGACCTCGACCCGGCCACCCTTCGGGTCACCCCGCTGGCGGACACCCCCGCCGAGCCCCTGCGACCGTTGTGCGGCGGTGCCGTGCACCTGCCCGGCGACGCCGGCTACGACGCCGCCCGCCTGCCGTGGAACGTCGCGGTCGACCTGCGTCCCGCCGCCGTGGCCGTCCCGCGCCACGCCGACGACGTGGTGGCCATCGTGCGTGCCGCCCTGGACGCCGGCCTGCGCATCGCGCCCATGAGCACCGGCCACGCCGCGTCGCTGCTGGCCCTCGGCCCGCTGGACGACGTGGTCCTCGTACGGCTCTCGGAGATGACCGGGGTCGAGGTCGACGCCGGCTCCCGGACCGCGCGCGTGGTCGGCGGCACGCTGTGGCAGGACGTGGTCGAGGCGGCGGCACCGCACGGCCTGGCCGCCCTGCACGGCAGCTCTCCCGACGTCGCCGTGGCCGGCTACTGCCTCGGCGGCGGCATCGGGTGGTACGCCCGCAAGCACGGCTTCGCGGCCCACGCCGTACGAGCCGTCGAGCTGGTCACGCCCACCGGTGAGCTGCTGCGCCTGGACGCCGACAGCCACGCCGACCTCTTCTGGGCCGTGCGCGGCGGCGGGGGCAACTTCGGCATCGTCACCGCCCTGGAGATCGAGCTGTTCCCGATCGCCGACGCGTACGCCGGCATGCTGCTGTGGGACGGCCGCCACGCACCCGAGGTGCTGCGGGCCTGGGCTGCCTGGGCTCCGAGCGCACCCGACGAGGTCACCACGTCGTTCCGGTTCATGCGGTTCCCGCCCCTGCCAGACCTGCCCGAGTTCCTGCAGGGACGCGAGGTCGTCATCGTCGACGGCGCCTTCCTGGGCGGCGACGGCGAGGCGGAGCGGGTCCTGGCCCCGCTGCGGGCACTCGCGCCCGAGATGGACACCTTCGCCCGGGTGCCGGCGGCCGAGGCGGGGCAGTCGCTCCTCGCGCTCGAGCTGCGCCAGCTCGGCGGGGCCCTCTCGCGCAGCACGCCGGGAGGTGGCGTGATCGGACACGTCGACGCCCAGTTCGCCGGGTTCTTCCTGGGCATGGCGCCGACGCCCGAGGCGGCCGATGCGGTCCGACGCGACGCGGCAGAGGCCGTGGCGGCACTGGAGCCGTGGTCGGCCCGGCGCGAGCTGCCGACGTTCGCCGAGCACCGGGACAACGCCCGCCGCTGCTACGGACCGGACGCCTGGCAGCGGCTGCAGGCGTTGCGCACCCAGGTCGACCCGGGCGGCCGGATGGTCGCGGGACTCCCGATCGGTGACGACCAGGACTAACCGGCAGGCACCAGGGCCGAGCCCACGGTGACCAGGCCCTGGCCGTACTCCTCGTCGACCCAGGCCTGGATCGACCCGTCGTCGAACAGGACCTGGACCTCGACGGAGTCGACCCGGCTGGATCCGCCCCCGAGCATCCCCGGCAGTTTGCCGAGCCCGTCGAGGACCCGCTGCAGCTCCGCCTCGGTGTAGCGGGCCTCGACGACGCACAGGGCCCCGCCCCACACCTCGCGCAGCCTCCGCTCGGCACCCTCGCGGTCCTCGGTGACCGCCACGTTGATGACGAGCTTCCGCGGGTCGTTCATCTCCGACTCCACGACCGCCGGGTCCTCCGACGTCGACGCGGGGTTGATCGACTGGTCCATCCACGCCCCGGCGTACCCCGGCAGCGTCTGGGCCACGCGGAACGTCTCGTCCATCGACTCGTACGTCGTCCGCCCGGGGTCGACCACGACCCACCCACCGGCCGGCTCGGGGCACGAGGTGTCGGGCGTCGGCTCCTCGGGAGCGGCCGGAGGGTCGTAGAGCGCCGCCGGCACCACGTCCTCGACGGTGAAGCTGGTGCCGTCGAACGTGCCGGTGAGGTGGAAGTCGCCCCAGCGCACACCGCTGGCCCGTTCGTGCTCGGGGTGCTCGGCCCAGTCCCAGCCGACCAGCTTCGGTCCACCGCACTGCGGCGGGTAGGACTCCGCGACTCCGCCCGCGCAGAGCTCGGGGCCGTCGCCGTCGTCGAGGACCGTCACCAGGCCAGGGGTCCGTACGAGTCCCTCGGCGGACGGCACCGCGGTGGGGCGCTCGCCGCCTGCCGTCCCCGGCCCGGCAGGGTCGACGGCCCTGCCGGAAGGATCGCCCCCGGAGCAGCCGGCCAGGGCAGTCGCGAGCACGAGGGCCGCGAGAGTGAGCATCGTCCTCATGACGGGTTGGACGTCGGCGCGGCGCAGGGGGTTCCCGAGGTCAGGGCAGCCGGTCGATGAGCGCGGCCGCGGTGGTGCGGGCGCCGGTGTAGAAGGGGACCTCCTCGCGCGTGTGGCGCCGGGCCTCGGCGCCGCGCAGGTGCCGCATCAGGTCGACGATGCGGTAGAGGTCGTCGCACTCGAAGGCGAGCATCCACTCGTAGTCGCCCAGCGCGAAGGAGGAGACCGTGTTGGCGCGCACGTCGGGGTAGTCGCGGGCCATCTTGCCGTGCTCGGCGAGCATCCGGCGCCGGTCGGCGTCGTCGAGGAGGTACCACTCCAGCGAGCGCACGAAGGGGTAGACGCACACGTGGGCGCGCGGCTCCTCGTCGGCGAGGAAGGCGGGGACGTGCGACTTGTTGAACTCCGCCGGGCGGTGCAGCGCGAGCTGGGACCAGACCGGCTCGAGGCGGCGGCCGAAGTCCGTGCGGCGCAGCGCGTTGTAGGCGCCCTGGAGCTGCTCGGAGGTCTCGGCGTGCCACCACACCATGAGGTCGGCGTCGGCGCGCAGGCCGCTGACGTCGTAGAGTCCGCGGACGACCACGTCCTGTTCGGCGAGCGCCTCGAGGAAGCCCTCGAGGTCCGCGATCTCGGCGGCCCGGTCGGCGTCGTCGCCGAGGACGTCCCGGAGCTTGAAGACCGACCACATCGTGTAGCGGATGGTGTCGTTGATTTCCTTCAGCTGCGCAACCTTGCTCATGGCCCCCATCATGCCCGGGCCACGTCTGCGGCGGCACGGCGGGCCGAGCCGATGACGGCCGGGATGCCGACCCCGTCGTACGCCGCACCACACACCGCCAACCCGTCGACCTCGGCGATCGCGGCGCGCACCCGCGCGATCCGGTCGACGTGGCCGACGGCGTACTGCGGGAGCCCACCGCCCCACCGCTGCACGTGGCTGGCCTGCGGCGCCGCGGTGATGCCGGCGATCGCGCCGAGTTCGGCGAGGGAGGTGTGGACCAGGCCCTCGTCGGCGGCCCGGAGCGAAGCCTCCTCGCGATGACGGCCCATCGACGTGCGCAGCACGAGTCGGTCGGGGTCGAGGTCACGCACCCAGGCCCACTTGGCGAAGGAGAACGTCGCGGCCTTGATCGCCCGACCCTCGACGGGCGGCACGAGGAAGCCGGAGACGTCGGCGAGCGCCTCCGGCACGTCGGCCCTGGCGAACACGTGGGTGATGACCGCGACACTCGCGGACTCCACCGCCGCCAGCTCGTGCGCGGCGCCGGGGGCCGCGTCCCGTAGCAGCCGGGCCGTGGGCGCGGCCGGGGTGGCGAGCACGACGGCCCGCGCCCGCACCGTCTCGGGGTTGGCGGCCGACCCGACGGTGAGCACCCAGGCGGCGCCGTCACGACGCAGGGCGCGCACGGTGGCCGACGTACGGACCGCGAAGCCGCCCTGCTCGACGACGCGGCCCGGCAGGCGCCCCATGCCGCCGGGGAGCGTCGCGAACACCGGGGCCGTGCTCGGGGGGATGGCGGCGGCCTGCGCGAGGAGGCTCCCCCGCGCCGCCATGGCGAGCAGCTGCGGCACGGCGGCGGCGCTGGAGATCTCGCGAGCGTGCCCGGCGTAGACGCCGCCCAGGAGCGGCTCGACGAGGCGGTCGACCAGCTCGTCGCCGAGGCGTTCGGCCAGCAGGTCGCCGATCGACACGTCGACGGGGACGCTGCCGGTGTCGACCTCGTGGGTGGCCCGGGCCAGGCCGTCGGCACTGAGGATGCCGCTCGCGGCGAGCTCGGCGACGTCGAAGGGCACGCCCATCAGGCTGCGCGGCATCGGCCGCAGCTCGCCGCGGGACAGGATGCGGCTGGTGGCGCCCGTCGGGTGGACCAGGTCGGTGCCGAGCGCCTCCGCGAGAGCGACCCCCTCGGGCCGCCGCGCCAGCATCGCCTCGGCGCCGACGTCGACGGGCAGGCCCCCGACCTCGCGGGTGCGCAGCTTGCCCCCGATCTCCGGTGAGCCCTCCAGCACGAGGACGTCGCGACCGGCCCGGGCCAGGTCGTACGCCGCGACCAGCCCGCCGATGCCGCCTCCGACGACCACCACGTCATGCATGGGACCAGCCTCGCATCCGTGCCGGCACGGTGTCGGGGCCGGCCTGCCACGTCTCGTCCGTCACGGTTCGGCAACGACCGGGAACCGCCGGCCCGCGTGCCCCGTCCCAGCCCCATGACCACCACTCGCCGTCTCCGACTCGCGGCCCTCGTCGCCGCCCCGCTCCTGGCCCTCACCGCCTGCTCGGGCGGGGTCGACTCCTCCGACGTGCAGTCCGACACGGGAGGGACCACCGCGCTCACCGACAGCGTGACCGACACCGACGGCGGCTCCGCCGCCCGCGAGTCCGCCCCGGACTCAGAGCAGGACTCCCCGGCGCCCGCCAACGGGTCCAAGTCGCGTCCAGCGCCGATGACCCGGGCCGAGATCTCCACCGGCACGGTCAGCCTCCGCGCCGACGACGTCACCGAGGCCCGGCGCGACGTGCAGCGCATCGCCGACGCACACCGGGCCCAGGTCAGCGAGGAGGAGACGGGCACGGACGAGGACGGGAAGGCGGCGTACGCGCGGATGGTGCTGCGGGTGCCGGTCGCCCAGTTCGACGCGACCCTCGACGAGCTGGAGAAGGCAGCCGACCTGCGCGACTCCAGCCGTACCACCGAGGACGTCACCACCCAGGTCATCGACACCGACGTGCGCGTACGCGCCCAGGAGGCCAGTCTCCGCCGGGTCGAGGCCCTGCTCGCCCGCGCGGAGAAGCTCCAGGACATCGTGTGGATCGAGGCCCAGCTGACCACGCGCCAGGCCGAGCTCGACTCCCTGCGCCAGCAGCAGGCATGGCTCGCCGACCAGACCTCCATGTCCACCATCACCGTCGACATCACGCTGGCGGGCAAGGCCGAGCCGAAGAAGGACGACGACGGGTTCCTCGCCGGCCTGCGCAGCGGCTGGGACGGCCTGAGCGCCACGGCCACCGCGCTGGCGACGGTCACCGGCGCACTCCTGCCCTTCGCCGTGGTGCTGGGTGTGCTGGGCGTGCCCGTGTGGCTGGTCGTGCGGGGGCGCCGGCGCCGGCGCGGGGCGGTTCCTGCGGCCTGATCCGCGGCACTAGGGTCGAGCCGTGACCTCAGACGCCGGCTCCGACCGCATCGCCGTCCTCATCGACGCCGACAACACCTCCCACAAGTACGCCGAGGCGCTGCTCGACGAGGTGGCCAAGTACGGCAACCCCACCATCAAGCGCGCCTACGGCGACTGGTCGTCGCAGCGGCTGACCGGGTGGGTCAACGAGCTCAACGCCCGGGCGATCCGGGCGATGCATGCCAACGCCTTCACCACCGGCAAGAACTCCTCGGACTCGGCGCTCATCATCGACGCGATGGACCTTCTCTACAGCGGCAACGTCGAGGCCTTCGCGCTCGTGACCAGCGACTCCGACTTCACGTCCCTGGCGCTGCGGCTGCGCGAGTCGGGCATGACGGTCTTCGGCCTGGGCCGCAAGCGCACCCCGGCCTCGCTGCAGAACGCGTGCGACAAGTTCATCCAGCTCGAGCTGCTCGGCGCCGACGACGCCGACGCGGAGGAGGCCGACGACGACACCGAGGCCGCGCCGTCGATCAACCTGCAGAGCGCCCTGACCAAGGCCGTCAACGCCACCGCCGACGAGGACGGCTGGACCAGCCTGGGCGCCATCGGCAGCCACCTCTCCCGCACGCACGCGTCCTTCGACCCCCGCGGGTTCGGCCACGCCAAGCTCAGCTCGCTGGTCGCGGCCCAGCGCTACCTCGAGACCGACGGCGACGCCAACCACCTGCGCGTACGCCTCAAGGGCGGCAAGCCCGCGGACAAGAAGCCCGCCCGCAAGGCCCCGGCCAAGGCAGCAGCGTCCAAGGCCGCGGGCAAGGCCTGACCTCTCGTTGGGGGCCGTGACCCCGGGCCTGGCCGCCGCTGGGAGCGGTGAGTGAGGCACATTTGGCGGCGCGGGAATGTGGCCCACTCACCCCGCCAGACGAGTCAGCCGCAGACCCGTACGCCG
>JAJPEO010000234.1 GCA_021166815.1 Nocardioides sp. | reverse complement strand
TGCCCCTATGCCACTAGTTGCATAGACTGCGCACATGAGCCACGAGTGGGACGCGCACACCGCGATCGAGCACGCCGGTGACGGCGTCTACGACGCCACCCTCGACGACGGCTGGCGGGTCGGAGGGGGCCTCAACGGCGGCTACCTGCTCGGCGTCGTCGGCAACGCCGTCGCGGCCCAGGTGCCGGACAAGCCCCACCCGCTGTCGATGAGTGCCTACTACCTCTCGCCCGGAGCTCCCGGCGCAGCCAGCGTGCACACGCGTGTGCTGCGCGAGGGCGGCACGACGGCCACGGTCGCAGCAGACCTGCGGCAGGGTGGCGAGGACCGCATCAGCGTGCTCGCGACGTACGGCGACCTCGGCCGGCTCGGCGACGACGTCGCCACCACCGCGGAGGAGCCCGTGCTGCCTGCGGTCGAGGAGTGCGTGGACGGCTCGTACGCGCCCGAGGAGACGCGCCGGATCGCGCCCCTGATGCAGCGCTTCGACATGAGGTTCGACCCCGCGACCATCGGCTGGGCGATGGGCGCCCCCAGCGGGCGCGGCCACATCCAGGCGTGGTTCCGCCTGGCGGACGGGCGCGATGCCGACCCGCTCACCCTCCTGATGGTGTGCGACGCGCTGCCCCCGGTCACGTTCGACCTCGGCAAGCCGGGCTGGGCGCCCACCCTCGAGCTCACCGTGCACGTGCGCGCGGTGCCGGCGCCGGGGTGGCTGAAGGTCTCGCACCGCACGCGCAACGTCGCGGGCGGGATGTTCGAGGAGGACTGCGAGGTGTGGGACTCCGCCGGTCGGCTGGTGGCCCAGAGCCGTCAGCTCGCGCTGGAGCCGCGGGCCTCGTAGGCGGCGATCTTGGCCAGCGGGCCGTCGAACCGGCCGCCGTCGTAGTCGACGGTGAGGAACTGGTCGACGATCATCGCCGCGTTCTCGGGGCCGACCGCGCCGGCGCCGACGGCGATCACGTTGAGGTCCTGGTGGGCGCGGCCCAGCTGGGCCGACCACGCGTCGCTCACGGCCGCGGCACGGATCCCGGCCACCTTGTTGGCGGCCAGCGCCATGCCGATGCCGCCGCCGCACACGAGGACGGCGCGGTCGCACTCACCTGCGGCCACGGCCTCCGCGGCCGGGAACGCGTGGTCGCAGTAGGCGACCGGGTCCGAGCCGTCGGTCCCGAAGTCGACGACCTCGTGGCCGAGGCCGGTGATGACGTCCTCGAGGTGGCGTCGCAGGGGCAGTCCGACATGGTCATTGGCGAGTGCGATGCGCATGCGACCGACCCTAGCCCCGACGGGGCCGTGAGAAATCAGTCGAACCAGGCCCGGTCCATCGACACCATCCAGCGCCGGCGCGGGTGCTCGGTCAACGACCACAGCCGGTCCGTCGACGGCCAGTAGGTGAGGTCCTCGGGGCCCATCGGGAGGGCCCAGCGGCGACGGCGCATCGAGCCCGGCTGGCCGGCGTACATGGTGCCCGGCATCCACGGTCCGTGGGACACGGTCACGTGGTAGCGCCCGGACGCGATCACGGCCCCCTGCATCTGTCGCACCCCGCCCTCGTCGAGCGCGAGGGGCCGGGAGAACCCGTCGTCGCCGGAGGCGAGCAGCCAGGTCCGGGGGTCGAGCTGGTAGCGCGCCAGGCGTCGCGTCGCCCGGGGGTCGGCGGCGTACTCGCCCGCGACGAGGGCCGGCGGGTCCGAGCGCCGGTCCAGCGACATGAAGGAGTAGCGCAGCTTCTCGTGCCCCTCGTCGGTGAAGGCCTGGTAGGTCTGGCGCACGGGCAGGACGTAGCGGTGGCCGAACGACGCCACCCGGGTGCCGTTCCAGCCGATCTCGTCCGGGTGGTCGTCGTCGCCCTCCACGCGCATGACGTCCTCGACCCGCGCGGTCACGAACCCGCGGTTGGTGGCGGCGATGTGGACGTACGGGCCCGCCCACACGATGCCGCCGGCGTGGATGTTCATCGGCCGCAGCTGCAGGGTGCCGTGCTGGTCGAGCACCGGGACCACGAGCAGCACGTGGCGGTAGCGCAGCGACTCCAGGTCGAGGAAGGTCACGCGGGACCCCCGCTTGATGCCGTCGCGGCCGGTGGAGTACCAGGTCATCGCGAGCACCCGCCGGCCCTGCACGATCTCGGTGTCGGAGGCGTCGGCGCTGGTGGAGATGCCCTGCGGGTACCACTGCTGGTCGCGCTGGTCGTAGGCGTCGAAGGCGTACGCCTCCCGCACGGCCCGGCCGAGCAGGCGGGGCAGGACCCGTGCTGGGCGGGCGTGGAACTTCAGGTCGTCGAGCAGGCCCTCGAGGCCCACGGGCGACCCGAGGACGGCGCCGAGCGCCTCGATCTCGCGCACGTTCTCGTCCGTGCGCTGCAGGTGCACGCCGGTCACGAAGGACATGCCTGCCACCCTAGTGACATGAGGGCGATCTTCTTCGACGAGGACGACGCCGCCGCGGTGGCGGCGCGCCTGCGCAGCGACGGGTTCGAGGTCGAGGTGCAGCAGGAACGGCTGGCCGGCGAGGACGACGACGAGGACCACCAGTGGGCGGTCCTCAGCGACGCGCCCGGGTTCATGCTCGAGGTGCTCGCCGACGCCCACGACGGGTGGCTCGACGAGGAGGATGACGAGCCGGACGTACGTCCCTCACCCCTCGCGCCGCTCGACCTGCCCACCGAGCCACGGCGCGTCAAGCGCCCCGACCTAGGCTGATCCCCATGTCCAGCTCCCAGGCCGACCGGCGCCTCCTGCTCGTCCACGCCCACCCCGACGACGAGTCGATCGGCAACGGCGCGACGATGGCGAAGTACGTCGACGAGGGCGTCGGCGTCACGCTGGTCACCTGCACGGCCGGCGAGATGGGCGAGGTGCTCGTGCCCGACCTCAGCCACCTGGCCCACCACCTCGAGGGCGGTCTCGGCGAGCACCGCCGCGACGAGCTCGCCGAGGCCATGGCCGTCCTGGGTGTCACCGACCACCGCTTCCTGGGTGGGTTCGGCCGCTTCCACGACTCCGGCATGGCCTGGCACGCCGACGGCCACGCCGTCGCCGCCGACGAGATCCCCGACAACGCCTTCTGGAACGCCGACCTCACCGAGGCAGCCAGCCTGCTGGTGGCGGTGATCCGCGAGGTTCGCCCGCAGGTGCTGGTCACCTACGACGAGTTCGGCGGCTACGGCCACCCCGACCACATCCAGGCCCATCGCGTCGCGATGTACGCCACCCAGCTCGCCGCGGTCCGCTCGTACCGGCCCGACCTCGGCGAGGCGCACGACGTCGCCAAGGTCTACTGGGGGGCGATGAGCGAGGAGCGGATGCGCGCGGGCCTGCGCGCCATGCGGGAGGCCGGCGACACCGAGACGTTCGCCGGCATGGACCCCGACGGCCCGCTGCCGCCGTTCGTCACGCCCGAGGCGCTCATCGACGCGCGGATCGACGGGTCCGCGACGATCGGGCGCAAGATGGAGGCGCTGTCGAAGCACCGTACGCAGATCCAGCAGGACGGCATGTTCTTCTCCGGTGGCGAGAGCGCGTCGTCGTGGTGGGCCGAGGAGTACTACCGCCTCGTCAAGGGCGTGGCGGGTCCCCGCGGCGAGGGCGGCTTCGAGTCCGACCTGTTCGCAGGCCTGTGAGGACGCTCGCACTCCTGCTCGCCGCCCTGGTGGCGGGTGCCCTCACCGGCGTCGCCACCGTGTTCCTGCACCAGCAGTGGTGGTGGCTGGTGCTCGCCCTGCTCACCGGCCTGCTGGCGCTCGTCGCCCTGCCCACCCGTACGCCGCGCGTGGCCTGGGCACTCGCCTCCGGACTGGCGGTCCTGATGGGTGCGGTGCCCCGTCCCGAGGGGGACTACCTGGTGCCCGCGAACGCCGCCGGATGGACCGTGCTGATCGGCGCCGTCGCGTCGCTCCTCGTCGCCCTGGTCCTTCCCGACCGACGCCGCGAGCGGACCACGCCGGTCACCCCAGGGGGTATCGACGATCCGGAGTCTGTGCGACCTCCCACCTAGACTCGCCGCCGTGTCGTTCCACAACAGCCCCAATGACAACCGAGACAAGGCCGGTGCCAAGGTCGTCGGGTGGCTGATCCTCGGGTTGGTCCTCCTCTTCGGTGGCCTCTACGTGGTCGCCCACCTCGTCGCCGGTGACAAGGTCCCGCGCGGCACGACCGTCGCGGGGGTGAGCATCGGCGGGCACCCGCAGGACGAGGCGGCCCAGCGGCTCCGGGCCGGGTTCGCCGATCGCGCCGACCGCAAGATCACGGTGGCCGTCGACGGCGAGGAGCTCACCTTCACCCCGGACGAGGTCGGTCTCGACATCGACTACGAGGCCTCGGTCGCCGAGGCCGGCGGCGAACGGAGCTGGGACCCCGTCCGGCTCTGGAACTACTTCACCGGGGGCGACGACATGAGCGCCGTCGTGGCCGTCGACGACGTGGCCTTCACCCGCTTCGTCAGCAGCATCGACAAGGCCCAGGGGACGGCGCCGGTGGACGGCGCCGTGACCTTCGACGGCGCGGAGATCGAGCGCTCCGAGCCGGTGGACGGCGAGGCGCTCGACCCCACGGCGACCCTGGAGGCGATGGAGGCGGCGTACCTCTCCGAGGAGCCGACCACGGCCGAGCTGGAGCTCGTGCAGGTCGCCCCCGCGATCGACGCCGACGACGTGCAGGCCGCGCTCGACTCCTTCGCGAGCCCGGCGGTGGCGGCGCCGGTCGTCCTCGACTTCGAGGGCTCGCGGATCAAGGTCGCCCCGGCCGCCTACACCGCGGCGCTCTCGCTGGAGCCCGAGGACGGCGAGCTGGTCCCCACGCTCAAGGCCAAGAAGCTCACCAAGGTCCTCCAGCGCCGGATCACCACCGGAGCCCCCCACGACGCGTCCTTCCGTGTGGTCGGTGGCGTGCCTCAGATCGTGCCGTCCAAGAAGGGCGTGACGTTCGACCGGGCGCAGCTCGAGGCGTCGTTCCTCGACCTGGTCGTGAAGCCCGAGGGCCAGCGCACGCTCGCGCTCGACGCGAAGGTCGCCGAGCCCGAGTTCACCACGGCGGACGCCGAGGCGCTGAAGATCAAGGAGCGGGTCTCCAGCTTCACGACGTACTACCCCCACGCCGACTACCGCAACGTCAACATCGGCCGCGCCGCGGAGCTGGTCAACGGCACCGTCCTGGAGCCGGGCGAGACGTTCTCGCTCAACGGCATCGGGGGCGAGCGCACCGAGGCCAACGGCTTCACCAAGGGCTACGTCATCAGCGACGGCATCCTCATCCAGGACCTCGGCGGCGGCGTCTCCCAGATGGCCACCACCCTGTTCAACGCGATGTTCTTCGCGGGCCTCGAGGACGTCGAGCACAAGCCGCACTCGTTCTACATCTCCCGCTACCCGATCGGGCGCGAGGCCACGGTCGCCTGGGGCGCCGTCGACCTGCGCTTCAAGAACGACACCCCGTACGGCGTCCTGGTCCAGGCGACGGTCACCCCGTCGACGCCGTCGTCCTCGGGCGTCGTGACGGTGAACATGTACTCCACCAAGTGGTGGGACATCACCACCACGACGGGGGAGCGGCACAACCCCACCAAGCCGAAGGTCCGCAAGGTCGACTCGCTCAAGTGCCACCCCAACGAGGGCTACGGCGGGTTCGACATCGACGTGATCCGCTACTTCCGGCCGGTGGGGGCCAACACAGAGAAGCGGTCGCCCGAGACCTTCTCGACGACCTACATCCCCAGCGACACCGTCAAGTGCACCAACCCGGACGCGGTCGACGAGTAGCCGCTACTCGGCCGGGTCACCGGTCGTGAGGTAGCCGTACGTGTGGTGGGTGACGAAGCCCAGCGACTCGTAGTGCGCGATCGCCGCGACGTTGTCGGTCTCGACGTGCAGCCACGCGGTCGTGGCCCCCAGCGAGGCGCCCCAGTCGAGCAGGTCGGCCACCACCGCGGTGGCGAGGCCCTCCCGGCGCCGGTCGGGGTCGACGTACAGGTCGTGGACGCCCACCCAGTCGCCGTCGAGGGCCGCTCGGCCGCGGGCCGCCGTACGGCCGTGGTCGTCGGTGAGGGTGACCTCGACGCGCGACCCCTCCTCCTTGTAACCGGCAGTCAGTGGCACATCCCGTCGCGAATTCGCGCCGTCAGGTGCCACTGAACGCCGGTTACTTGCGGAGGTGGCGGCGCGCAGGGCGCGGGGGACCGAGGCCAGCTGGCAGTGGGCACTGCCCGACTCCAGCGGTCGCCAGCCGTACGCGAGCAGCGCCGACTCCTCCGGTGAGCCCACCACGGCCTGGGCGAGCGGCTCCTGCCCACGCTCCCGGTAGAAGGCGACGATGCGCGCGGAGGCCTCCGCGACCGGCACACCCGGGTCTCCCATCGCCAGCGCGGAGTTGCCGCGGCGCCGCCGACGACCCTCGTACGCCGGCGCTGCCCGGAGCTGCCAGTCGCCGAGCGAGGCCGTCTCGACCTCGGGCCACAGCGACAGCACGTGCTCCTCCACCTCGCGCGGGGAGAGCCGGCTGCGCACCGAGGCGCGAGGGGGGATCGGCTTGCCGGTGAGGATCGTGGACACCGCGATGCGGACCGGGCCGGTCTCGCCGGACCCGGGCTGGTCGCGGTCGATCACGACGTCGGCGTCGGTCCACGACAGGCACGTGCCCAGGACGTCGGTGCCCCGGCCGTCGGGCAGGAGGTGGCGCACCACGACCCTTTGACCGACGACATGCGGCCCCAGCCGGTGACTGCCGAGGGGATGCTCATCCATACTGTGAGTATCAGCCACGTCCGTGACGCCGCGCACACTAGAGTGGCGAACGAGTTCTCTTTCCGCGCCTTCAGGAGGTTCAGGTGACCTACGTCATCGCCCAGCCGTGTGTCGACGTCAAGGACCGCGCGTGCGTCGACGAGTGTCCGGTCGACTGCATCTACGAGGGCAAGCGGATGCTCTACATCCACCCCGACGAGTGCGTCGACTGCGGTGCGTGCGAGCCGGTCTGCCCCGTCGAGGCGATCTTCTACGAGGACGACACCCCCGAGGAGTGGAAGGGCTACTACGACGCCAACGTCCACTTCTTCGACGACCTCGGCTCGCCCGGCGGCGCGGCCAAGATGGGCGTCATCGACAAGGACCACGAGATGGTCGCGGCGCTGCCCGCGGACATCAACCCCGACCACGGGTGAGGCGTCGGGCCGGGGAGCCGGTCTCGTCCCGGCTTCCCGACTTCCCCTGGGACAAGCTGACCTCGTACGCCGCCACGGCACGTGCTCACCCGGACGGCATCGTCGACCTCTCTGTCGGCACGCCGGTCGACCCGACCCCCGAGGTCGTCCAGGCCGCGCTGCGTGAGGCGGCCGACTCCCACGGCTATCCCGTCACCATCGGCCTCGAGGCGACCCGCCAGGCCGCGATCGACTGGCTGGCGCGCCGCCACGGCGTGACCGGCCTGGGGCTCGACGGCGTGCTCCCCGTGATCGGCTCCAAGGAGCTGATCGGCTCCATGGCCGTCCACCTGGGCCTGGGCGCCGGTGACCTGATCACCTACCCGGCGCTGGCCTACCCCACCTACGAGGTGGGCGCGGCGCTGGCCGGCGCGGAGGCCATGGCGACCGACTCGCTCACGTCCATCGGTCCGCGCACGCCCGCGCTGATGTGGCTCAACAGCCCGTCCAACCCGACGGGCAAGGTGCTGCCCATCGACCACCTCCGCAAGGTGGTCGACTGGTGCCGTGACCGCGGGACGATCCTGGTCTCCGACGAGTGCTACATCGAGTGCGCGTGGGAGGGCGAGGCGCCGCTGAGCATCCTGCACCCCGACGTGTGCGGCGGGTCCCACGAGGGCCTGCTGGCGGTGCACTCGCTCTCGAAGCGCTCCAACCTCGCCGGCTACCGCTGCGCCTTCGTCGCGGGCGACCCGGCCCTGGTCGGCGAGCTGCTCGCGGTGCGCAAGAACCTCGGCCTGCAGATGCCCGGCCCCCAGCAGCACGCGATGGTCGCGGCGCTCGACGACGACGCCCACGTGGCCGAGCAGCACGCCGTCTACGCGCGCC